>JBCDDV010000048.1:0-9738 GCA_039180145.1 Cyanobacteria bacterium P01_G01_bin.49
AGAATAATTTCATCTTCATATTCGAGAATACAAGTATTTTTGCCGATTTCATGTAATCCCCCCAAGGGAATTATTTTTAGGGTTGGTTGTTTGGTAGTTTGACTCATTTGCCTCCTTAAAGTTAAATCATTTAGTGATGGATTAGTTTGTCAAAAATCGGGAATTCCCATAAAAATTTGGTTTAATAACAATTGAATAGCTCGATATCATCTTTTTAAAGAATGCTTTATGTCCAAGATTAATAGTGATCTTAGATTATCTAGTTTTTTGGAGTTCGTCTATCAGCCATCAAGAAGGGATAATTGTTGCAAGACAGACTTAATTTTTTGTTCTAATTCTGTCGGTATTTTTATAAGAGGGAGTCTGACACTACCAACTTTCCATCCTTGCAAGTTCAAAGCTGCTTTAATTGGTATTGGATTAGTTGTACAAAATAAGACTTTAAATAAGGGAAAAAGTTTCAAATTGATTTCCGTTGCGATCGCGCCTTTTCCTTGATCGAATGCCTGAATCATCCCTTTAATTTCTGTCCCAACTAGATGACTAGCAACACTAACAACACCCATTCCACCGACAGTTAATAAAGGTAATGTCAAAAAATCATCTCCAGCATAAATCGAAAAAGAGGAATCGGTCATTCTGCGAATGTTACAGGTTTGTTCTAAATTTCCACTAGCTTCTTTAATAGCAATAATATTATTAATTTCCGCTAATTTTGCAACAGTTTCTGGTGATATATTTTGACCAGTCCGCCCAGGTACATTATACAACATTATGGGAAAATCACCTACGCTTTGGGCTATTTTTTGAAAATGCTCATACAGTCCTTCTTGGGGTGGTTTATTGTAGTAGGGAACGACTTGTAAAGAGCCATCTAATCCTATTTTAGCAGATTCTTTGGTCATTTCAATGGCATGATTTGTGGCATTCGCTCCTGTCCCTGCGATTACTTTTGCGCGATCGCCAACGGCTTTTTTGACTACTTGAAATAACTGTTTTTTTTCTGCCCAACTCAATGTGGGTGATTCTCCTGTTGTCCCACAAATCACTAAACTATCACTGCCATTATTCAATAAATGAACAGCTAATTCTTCTGCAACACCATAATTAATATTTCCTTGTTCATCTAAAGGAGTCACCATCGCGGTGATCACTTGTCCAAAACTTCGATCACTCATTCGGTTTGTTATCAGTTACAGTTATTATCAATCAGCCATTTCAACAGCGGTTTTTCCTTAAACATTTAAGGGAGATTTTATTGGGTTCAACCAACTTTTTTTGACTAATAATTCTGCGATTTGTACTGCGTTTAAAGCAGCACCCTTACGAATTTGGTCTCCACATAGCCATAATTCTAAACCACAGGGATGAGATAAATCTTGGCGAATTCTTCCCACCAAAACATCATCTTTACCAGAGGCATCAATAGGCATCGGAAAATAGTTTTTCTGCCAATCTTCGACTAGTTTTACCCCTGGTGCTTGAGCAATGATTTCCCGTGCTTGAGTCACTGAAAAAGCTTCTGCAAACTCTAGATTGATAGCTTCTGAATGGGCCCGCAGTACAGGCACTCTAACACAGGTTGCTGTCACTTTTAAAGTTGGTTCGTTAAATATTTTGCGGGTTTCGTTGACCATTTTCATTTCTTCTTCACAATACCCGCTATCGGTTAAGGGAGAGTTGTGAGGAAACAGATTAAAAGCCAAAGGATAGGGTAAAATTTCTGGTTTTGGCTCCTCTCCCTCTAAAATAGCTTGAGATTGGATTTTTACCTCTTCCATTGCCCTAGCACCTGCACCACTAGCAGACTGATAGGTAGAGACAACGATCCGTTGAATGGGTTGAACTTTGTGTAGGGGATAAATGGCTACTGCCATGAGAATAGTGGTACAGTTCGGATTAGCAATGATTCCCTGATGGTTGGCGGCTGCGTCTGGGTTAATTTCTGGAATAATTAAGGGAACATTGGGATTCATGCGAAAGGCACTGGAATTGTCTACCATTACTGCCCCTGCATTAGCGATCGCCTTTGCCCAAGCTTTTGAATTAGAGCCACCTGCCGAGGCTAACACTAAGTCAACTCCTTGAAAAGCGGTTTCTTGTACTGCTTCAACTTTCAGCTTTTCCCCTTTAAATGTCAGAGTGTTCCCTGCTGAGCGAGGAGAGGCTAGAAGTTTAAGACTATTTAGGGGAAATTTGCGGCTTTCTAGGAGTTTTAGTAACTCAGTGCCAACGGCTCCTGTCGCCCCTAGTATAGCGACGTTGACTGGCTTGGACAATCGATTATCCCTCCCTATCTGTAGAGCTTTGTATCATACCATTATATGGAGAATGGGTACAATTTTTTTGTTGTCCTCTAAAGTCTTTAAGAGCAAATTCTACTTTTTTCGCTTTATTTCCCCTTCGTTCTGCATAAATTGCGACAAGGATTTGAATAATTCCCTTTGCGTTGTGACTGACATCTGAAAGTAAGTTGTATAAAGTTATTTACAGACAGCCCAAACGCCAATTTCTTTCTAATTCTCTCATAGGGAGGAAACGAAATTAGATTATTTCGCGTCTTAATGTATTCTTGACTCTTTTCGTTTAGCCTGTCTAAATGCCAACCCAAATTTTAAGATATTTGTCATGGAATTAACTCAACTTCAACATTCATATTATGCTCAACTCTTAAAAGCTGGCGTTACCGCAGATAAAGCGTTTCAAGCGGCTTCTTCTTTGTCTGATGAGCAATTAAACATGATCCGCGATATTTGGTCAGAATGGTCTTCTATTTTAGGAAATGTTGCCTAAAAAAACTTACCTAACCTGAGTTCGGGGTTAGGGTAAAATCTAACCGCGCATTTCATCTTAGCTTTGGCGAGATTTCCTCACTGAAGGAATTCTGGGCAAAGTAATATCGATGCACCTCAGTCATTGGCTGAAACCCTTATTTTTTCTTCGACCTACGTCGATGCCTGATGGAGTAAGGGTTTGAGGGTGATAATTTGAAAATTTTTGCAAGTTGTAGTGTGGTTATTACATGAAGTGCGTCAACTTGTCCCCGGAAACTCGCTCTGGGCAAAGGCTCTCAAACGAACTCTTTCCTTGATAGAAAAATTCAGTTGAATGGAAACGCTGTTTCCTCAAAAGAAAAAGATTTAAAAATCTCAAGAACTCTCTTTTATTAATCTCTTTGAAAAGAGATTGGCTTTGCTTTTTCGTCTGATATTTACTGAAATCCACCTTGAGCATCGATAATCGACATCTCCTCAAAAATGATCTCATAGAGAAAATATGGATCAGGATAAAAGGTATAGAGATCTTGATTACGAAACTATCTCATCAATCAACAGAACTCTCCAATTCCTTAACCCGAACTGACGTTATTATTGGGTTTTCTCGTTAAATCTTGCTCTCCCTGCTAGAAGAATATGTTATTCAACCGGATTTAATATTAGCGATGAGCAGTTGAAGCTTTGAAAACTAAACCCCTAAATTAAAGAAAATAGTAGCGCGGCGAATTCCTTGGTCACTACCTTGGCTACTCAATGTTAAAGAACGAATATTTCTCAATAAAGGTTTTACGCCAAATTCAACCACTCGCGCAATGGGCAACTTTTTCGTTAAAATTGGTTCACTTTCTTGCCAATCTAGGTAAAAATAACCGTCATTTTCCAAAGATAATCCTTCAATAACGTGCTGAAATTCTGCTGTATTTAATAACTTAGGATTAGTTGGAGAAAGGGCTTGAGAAATTGCTTCAACTGATGTAGAAAATATCACATAATCCTCAATTTCCCCATACACTCCCCTTACTTGTGCTTCTAAACGAGCTAAACTATTTTTATCATCTTTAATAGCGGCTCTCAATTTTGTCCAGGCTGTGATACTGGTATTTAATAAAGGCAACTTTCCGACACTATAGCCCCGATTTTTAGCTAATTCATCAAACTTATTTAACACCTCATCAATCTCTACTCCAGGAACTTTTTGGGCAATAAAAATCCAATCAGATTCACCTTTATCTGGATCAGGGATTAACCCTAAGCTAAATTCCCCTTGAACCCAAGGAAAAACATCTTCAGGCAAATTTAGACCTAACGGTTCTTGTAAGTAGCTTATACCTCGATTTAACACCTGCTGCAACGGACTATCCGTATCTAACCCTGTTTCAATTTGTTGCCATAATTGCGCTAAATCTGTTCCGGCTGCTGTTAACATTGTGGTAGCAGGAAGGTAGGCTAAAGCTCCCACAGGTTCTGATAAAGCCGGGGAACGATCGCTGTCTCCCGATACTCCAATTAAGGCAGTTTCAGCCACTAATCCTTCAGATTTAACAGAAAAGGCCACTGTTAAAGTTTGGGTAATTTCAGGCAATTCAGGAATGGGTAGGTTAGCTAACCAAGCAGAAAGGGCAGGAAAATTAGCGTAAATAATGCCAATTTTGGGATCAGAAATTGTTTGTATTGCTTCTTGGTAACCAGCCGCGTTTTTTAAGTTGAGATTTGGTACTTGTACATTATTAATACCTTCTTTTAACACAGTCGGATCATTGGCAAAAAGCACCATATTTCCCACCACTGCACTAGCGGATAAAGGCGTATTTTTATTAAAAGTTTGATTCCGTTGATAGATTAAATTAACCCCTTTATAAGATTCAAAAATTAAATCAGAGGTTCCGGCGATCGCTTCTTTTGAATAAGATGCTTGCAAAAATTCTTTGGCGAGTTCTTGATCTTTGGTGGCAACTGCTAATAAATATCCAGGTTTGACCCCATTATCTGGATCATGATCAAAGTCTAAAGACGTGACAGCTAAAGTAATTTCTTCCCCCAACCAAGGTTGAATTTGACTTTGATAATCTAACCCTGTTTTCGCTAATAATGTTTTCTCAATGGTGCGTAATTCTTGATGCGATCGCCGTCTTTTTTCAGGGGAAGCAATGAAACGAGCTAACCCCTCTAAGCGATCGGGATTTGCCAACAAGGATACCATGATTGGGGCTTGTTTCGGCACAAAAATAGCGGCGGTGGGATCTTTAGTCACGCCCCCTTGTAATAAAGTTAAAGGACTTTGCCTCAAAATGAAATAAAGACTACTCCCTGTAACGGACAGAAGCACAATAATTGTCAGAGCAAGGGTAATAAAAAAGGGACGAAGTTTCACAGCCACCTGTTGAGAATCAAATCACCATTACTCATTGTAAGCCCATCCGCTCCTGAGAACTTACAATAATCAATACGATTTATGCACCACTACACCAAATCCGACTTGACAAGAAGACTACCCGATATGTTTATTGCCTCTTGCCTATCTTCATAGAGTAGCCCACGATAAACAAATCTAGTATAGTGACTTAACCCCCTATTGTCTGCTTTGAGGTTTTTGTGTTTGTTTGATTCAAAAACAAATTAGGGCAAGATTTCTAAATATTTAACTTGTTCTGATTGAATTAAGTTGAAATGTCTTCTGTCTAAGGTTAGGATGCTTTGAATTTGATGGCGTTCTACTAGCACCACTAAACTGGCATCAACGAATCCTAAAGGTAAATCTTTATACCGTTTCATAAGTTTTGTGATCTTATCAATTTCGTTTGACTCGATATTAAGATAATTAAAAGATCCATCTCCTAAGTCTTCTATAAAGCTCCTAGCGACTCGTTCACCTAAATATTTGGTAGCTAAGTAATCAACTTCTAGTAAAACAGTTACAGGGATGTAAATTTGATAATTGGCAACAATATTAACTGCTAGGGAATGATAGTGATCATCTCTATCCAAAAAAGCAATAATTCCACTGGTATCTGCTATTACTTTTCTGTCCACAATAGTTGTTCTGCTTTGGAGGATAAATCTGATCTTCCGCTTGATCCCGTCCCAATTGATTTGGGTAATTTTTGAGTTTTTTGAGTAAAATAATCAGTGATTAATGCTTGGATGACTTGGGGAATAGATTTTCCCCTTTGTTTGGCTAATTCTTGAAGGTTGGCTTCAGTTTCTTCTGGTAGATAAATTGTCATTGATTTCATCAGTTTAATCCTTTACAAAGATAGATAATTTAATTATAGATTATCGTTTAATACTCTCCTTCATTATCTTAATTAGAGGGGAAAATTGGAGAAATTTTCCCTGGTTTTCCTATTTTCCCAACCACAACAAAACCCGATTATTACCAGAATCAGCCACAATAACCGTATTATCGCAGCTTGAGATGCCATAAGGCCAACTTAAACTATTGCGATCGCAACTTCCATAGGAACGGTTTTCACTCTTACTACGAAAATGAGACTGTCCTGTTAACCCTTCAGCCGTTGCCCCCATGCTTAAGTTATTTTTCCATCCCACCAGGCGAGAATTAGCGGTATCTGCTGCAATTAACCATTGATTGGTCACTGCCACCCCATAAGGCATACTTAAGGCGTTAGAGGTAGGAAAATAACCCCCTCGGTTTAATTCTGCCCCTTCAAAATTCTCTTGTCCCAAAACAAACTGACAGGGAGTATTATTTTTAGTTGGAATACCATCCCAAATCATCAGACGGTTATTACCTGCATCTGCCACCACTAAGTTATTTTGCCAAATAGCCAACCCATGAGGCCAACGCATACTTGCAGCAGAGGGACTATCTCCTCCATTTTCGTCTCGTCGGTTCATGTCAGGTTGTCCCAGAACATAGTCTGCGGGTTGTCCATTACAGGTTGGTAGTTGATTCCAGACTAATACTCTACGGTTTCCTGTATCGGCTACAAATAGCTTGCCTTGATAATACATTACCCCATAAGGCCAGTGCATTCTCTCAGCCGCCGTGTCTGTCTCTCCTCGGTTTACTTGGTTGTGGTGAAAGTCTGCTTGTCCAAGAACGATATCAGCCGGAGTATTGTTATCTTGAGGCAATTTTTGCCAAATTAATACCCTATGGTTCCAAGCATCACCCACTGCTAACCCTTCCCCACAGGCACATATTCCGGTAGGAACGCTGAGAGTGTTTGCTTGAGGAGTTCCTTTTGCATTTTGTCCTTCTTGATAAAAGTTGGGTTGTCCAATTATCCAGTCTGCGGGTTGTCCATCCCTTTCGGGGCGATGTTTCCATCCCAAGAGACGATGATGTCCAGTATCACATACCCACAAAGGCCCAGTTTCTGAGACTAAACAAGCACCTCTTGGGCCAAACATAGTGGTTGGGGAGGGTTCTAAAGGAATGACTAAGCTTTCGGATGTTTGTTCACCCAGAATAATGTCTGAACCTTCGAGAGAGAGTATATTTAAAAATGATTCATCGATAGGGGTGTTAGGGAGGGGATTTATTTTTAGAGGGATTTCCATTATTTTTCGTTTTGGGTAAATTATATTATGGAGTCCCCTCTTAAATTAAAAGTTGTTAGATATTGTTTAGAAATTTCTCGATATTCTAATATGAAAACTGCCAGATCTTATGCTTATTTTTTGGAAATTCTACCCATCTAATAGATGAAAACAAGAAAGTTTTTTAAGAAAATGGAGCGATATAAGCTGAACAAGCTGCCAACTCTCCTCTAACTGCTACTCCCAAAAGCTGGCACTGTCCACCACGTCGTCCTGTCAGTTGATAGCAGCGACAAAACCGACAAGAATTCCTCTTTTTCAATTTAAAATGTTTCATCAAATCCCTTTCTAATTATTGCTCTATATTTATAATCCTTGCTTCGTGAGAATCTGACTGTGATCTACACCTAACCTTGTCAATAATTCTGGTCACAATTGCTCACAAGACTGATTTTTGGACTTGATAAAATCGTCGAAGATTGTTTAAAAATAAATTCGCTATAGTCTGCTAAATCATCGAGTCCCAGGAAGTTAAGTAGGATTTCAGAGAATAGGGTGATGACTGTATAAAAAAGTAATTTTTTCCATTGAACTTGCATTGTTCTGATCTCCAAGTCGAAATTATCCGATTTTGAGGCTTCGCTATATCAATAGGATTGACTCTGGAGATTTTATGCACAAACCACAGGAACGAGTAGTCTGATACCAAACCGATTTCGTTACCCTCTCTATTCGGGAAAGGGGAGGGGCGGGAAGTGTGGGAAGTGTCGGGGAAGACAACTAAAAATTATAAAGGGGTTTTGATAACCGGATTTGGTATGAAATCTGATTCAATAACCATACTGTTTGTTGAGATCAAGCGAATATGTTAGTACCCTAATATACCGTCGGGCGGACGGGAATACACGCTTGAGAAGCTAGTTGTAAGACTAGGTATCATTAAGTAAGACCAGTAGTAAGGAAAGTCTGAACGGGCATAATCAGTCCAAGAATCCCTCACCTTTGGTGATGGGAGCGTCAAATCCACATATCATACTCTGACCAAAAGGGGCCAAATCCAACGGCTTCTTGCCGCCCTGCTTGTTGTTTGTCATTGTCTAATCTGTTAGGCTGATTTTTAGTTTCATTCCGGTTTCTCGAAGCTACTAGAATAAGAAAAGCTGAAATGAGTAACATAACTGGGTTTATCATGAAACTCCTCCATAATTGTGGCTATATTTCTCATATTGCTCGTTTTCATCAAATTTGTCTGTGATCTGCAACCCCGTGAATAATTTTGATCACAATTATTGATAAAACTTAATACTGATAATTTCTCTCAAGACAATAAGCAATGCCAAAAATGCAAGCTCATAACAATTTTCTTAATATTTGAAAAAGATTATCAATAGATGTTGGTTAGATAGAGGAACGAAACTCAAGATCAATCAAGGTTTTGTTGGATTGAATAGTCGTGACGCTTCACTAAACTTAAACTATCAAAGTTCTATTGATTATTCAGTTTTTTCTAGTCTAAGCCACTTTAACTAATACTCTTTCCCCTCTCCGTTTAACCGGGTAAGCTTCCAAAAACATTCCAGGGGAGGTGATACATTCTCCTGTTTCCAACTGATACTGAAACCCATGATGTAAACAAGTTAAAATACCATTTTCTACTTCCCCTGTGTCCAATGGCATGGCTAAGTGCATACAACTATTCCGATATCCCTTAACTATCTCGTCTTTTCTGACTAAAATTAACTTTAATCCGTCAATTTCTAAAGGTAAAATTCCCCAATTAGGAATTTCATCAACCCTTGCCAAAGCTACCCATTCTGTCTCTTGGGAAGGGGCAAAGGGGCTATTAATCGCTTTCTCAGTATTACTAACGTTAGAAGTATTAACGGACACCACTTTATTAATTTCAGGACAGTAGGTTTTAATGGCTTGTTCTACTCCTTGTTTCATCGTTAAAGTAGAAGCGGGACAATTGCTGCAAGTTCCTACTAATTTTACTTCTACCGTATCAGGCAATCTAATAGCAACTAATTCTACATCACCATGGTGACTTTTTAGTCCTGGACGGACTGTTTCTAATGCTTGTTTGATGCGTTTTTCTAAGGAGGGTTTCGGCGGTTTAATTAAGTCATGATACCGCAAAAGTCCATAAACTAATTCATCTTCTACTGCATGGCGTAGCGCAGGAAATGCCTCTTGTTTTACTGTTTTAATCAGACGGGTTAACGCTTCTTTATGTAAGGCTTCAACAGCTACTTTTAATCTTTCTACGATAACCTGTTGATTTTTATCCCATTGACCAATAATTTGTTCATAACGGCTAATTTCTTCAATTAAACTTTCTAAAGTTTTTGCTTTTTCTGTTATTTGCGTCATCTTATTTCTATTAAAGCCAAATAAATATATTTAAAAAAATGTTGACTGTTAATTGTGTTAAAAACAATCAACAATCAACAAT
>JBCDDV010000049.1:0-9652 GCA_039180145.1 Cyanobacteria bacterium P01_G01_bin.49
GCTCAGAACAGGCCGTACTGGGGCGGCGGCAGAGGCACCGGCAGCCCGGCACCCGGCACCTTGGGTACCGGGTACTCGGTGGGCGGCGGCGTGGGGAGCGCCTGCCACGAGTAGAAAATGGCAAAACGCCAGATATGGATACCTTTTTAGCAATTTGTGATTGGCTAGAAGTACCGTTAACAGAATTAATTAAGAATACTGAAGATGAAAGTTTAGATACTCCAGAAGCTATTTCTATTCAGTTACGGGCGGATAAAAAACTCGATCCTGCGATCGCCAATGCGTTAGCATCTTTAGTCAGAGCAGCATACAAAGATTTGTCCCAAAAGACACAAGAAGAGGAATAATTATTAATGGGATTAATTGAAAGTTTAACAACTGAAAATAGACAGAGGTTGGAAGCGATCGCAACTAAACATAGAAATATATTAAATTTTAAAGCTTTTGAACCATTACCAGCAAAAGTCCTGGCACAACACTTTCAAGCAACTCTTTTCACACCTGAAACAGTACCGAATGCCGAACCAGAACAAGTAAAACTATTATGTAACTATAATAATTGGTCAGCAGGAATTATTAGTAAAAATCCCCTATGGATAGTCCATAATTCTCGTCATGAACCTCCTCGACAAGAATCTAATTTAATGCACGAATTTGCTCACATAATTCTTCAACATAAAATGGTAAGTCGCGATCCTACAACTGGACTTTTTCAACGCCGACAACAAGATGAAGATGAAGCAGTCTATTTAGGGGGATGTCTACAAATTCCTAGACGTGGTTTACATTGGGCAAAACAAAGAAATAAAACCATATCTCAAATTGCTCTATATTTTAATGCTAGTGAAGAAATGGTGAGATTTCGTAGTAATGTTAATGGTATTGCTTTTGATTCTTAATCAATATGAATTATCTTGATTGATACATGATATTTGAACAAAATTGACACAATGATATTTTATTTTGTAAAAAAAATCAGTTAAAAATACAACTCTAGCAATCAAGCGATCGCTATTTACTCAATCTTATTTGTCAAAATGTAGATACAAATAAAAGAGTTATACAACCATGTTAACTGTTGCTAAGTGGGGAAATAGCCTTGCGATACGCATTCCCAAGAATATAGCCGACAAAATCAACTTAAAAGAAGGAACTGCTATTTCTATCGATGTAACCAACAACATCATCATCATTACTCCTAAAACACCTAAATACACCCTCAATGAATTACTAGCATGAGTCAATAGCGAATATTTTGACTAAGAATATGATTGGGGAGATCCAGTAGGAGAGGAAGTCTGGTAAATTTTTCAAATAAAAAAGGGCATTATAAAACGCCCTGAGAGGAGAATACCAATAATTAATACTTAAGTCAAGACAACGCCTGATTCTTCAGTATGCTGTTGTGGTAACTCTGAACGATCTAATAAAGATTGTAATTTTTCCCCTTCAATTATCTCTACTTCTAAACTTATTCCATAAGTTGTGACCATTCTTTCTGCTAAATCCGTCGCCCGTTGTAGGTCATTAGAGCTAATTTGTAAACTAAATCTTAAGAGGCTAAACGACGAATCATTAGACGAATAAAAGAGCCATAAATCACAACTTCACTCCTGTGTGTATACTTTTCGTAGTCTTTACTCAAGCGTCGATACCGATTAATCCATCCGAAACTGCGCTCGACAATCCAGCGTTTTGGCAAGATCTCAAATTGTTTTGATTCTCGCTCAATAATTTCAACTCGCACTTTTTCCCCACAAACCTGCTGAACAGCCCGTCTGAAGTTTGAACCTGAGTAGCCTTGATCGACCCAAACGACTTCTAATCTTGATAACAAAGCTTTAGCTTCATGTAAAACCACTACTGCTCCTAGCCGTTCAGATTACGTTAAAGCTTTCTTGACTAAAAACTAAGAGGTCTTTAGATTCTCTTTATAAGTTAGCTCTAAGTGATCAGAAAAAAGTTTTTCTCTTATTAGTTAATAAGAGAAAAACACCCGCAAATTAGCGAGTCCTTCTTTTAAGAAGGACTCAATATAATCCTTTTTTAAAAAGATAAGTTCTTCATCCGCAAATACACTGAACTTCAAAAAATTTTTAGAGAACTGAACTCAGTAATTTTACAAACTGGTGCTTTTCTGTGTTTGGTGGTAGTCGTTATTACTCGGAGAATTGAGCTTCAGTTTCTCCCAAAGGTGGTGGAGTCCTCATATTATCTTCAACACCAGGGGCCGGACGATCTTCTATTTCCCCTGACGGCGAATTTTCTTCTCTTAAAATGGGATGGACGAGATTTTGTTCTTCTCGCTCCTCCGTTGATTCTTGAGATTGTTCGTTTTCTAGAGTTTCAATTTCTGGTTCTGTTTCTTCATTTCCTGGCTCAACAAACTCTTCTGAATCGTTTTCTTCTATTTGGGCTAAGGATTGAGAAGACTTTGGAGTCAAGCCTAGACTAATTAGCCATAACGAAAACAAGCTCATTAAAGCAATAATCAAGGTTTTTTTCATTGTTTTTATCCCTATTCATTTTAGTGGTCATTATTATTAATAATGCTTGAGTGAAGTTTATCAAGAAAACCGAGAAGATCTTTAAATTCATCTTAATTCCTTTCTCTTCTCTGACTAGAGAACTATGACACCTACCTTCTCAAAATGAGAATTGCTGAACTTTTACCTAATCAACTGCGAAGTAGAAGTATGATTTAAACTTTTTGCTCAGTAGAAATAGGATTATTAGGGACGAATATTATTAATTGGGTTAAAGAGTTGAGAGAAGAATTACTAGAAGAGGAAGAAGAATTGCCCCTAGTAGCCGAATTAGGAGAACTTCAGATTTATCAGCATGATTCATCGGCAAACCTTATGCTACTCAAAATCAGTTGAGATGTTCTGGAATTCAGTTCGATTATTGATGCACTATCTTCGATTTAATCAAGTTCCACTTCCTGCTTGATAAATACATTATTCAGCAACGCCGCAAAATCACCACCATATCGAAATGGCAAGAATGACAATTCCTACTCCCATCGCCACCAATGATAGCACTTTAAGGTACCAGAACTTGCCATAGCTACTGTGCAAACGCCAAAGAACGATTTTCCCCGGATCAGACTTTGAGGTATCAAACCACATGACCTTATGATCCAGATGGAGAAAGACTTTAGCAGCCTTGTATTCTTGACGGATCTGCTCGTAGGTTTCATAATCATAAATTTTTTTGGACCGAATTTCTGCTGTTGTCAGGTAAGATACCCCCCACAAAGCAGGATAATCAGCAAATCTTTGTAATTCTCTCATCTGATGCCCATTGCGATAATTCGGCACCATTGGTTCCCCATAGATGCCAATATCGACGACATACTCTTCTCCAACCGTTGCCTGTTCTGAGGCTCGCACTTTGACAGCACAGTTCCAAAGTGGATAAACCCAGAGATTTTGCTGTATGTACTCTATTCCCTCCTGTAACCGACTTAGTTTCATTCCCATATCCTGGTTTACCAGGCAACGCTCTCGTTCTTCGATGGTCATCGTTGGAGAAGTAAAACCATACATGGCTCGCACCTTATCGACCTCTCGATCAAGATACTGCCTCCCCACTGACTATTGGTCAGTAATGGCAGACCAACAATGCACTCAGTCATCCACCATAATCCTCGCATTGAGCGAAAAACATACTCTTCAGTCGGAATAATTTCCTCAACAGGAGTTGAATGGGATACAATCATCTGCTTAACATGCTGATAGTAATACAGGTTTCCGACTTTTTGGGGATGGAAAACCGGAAAGTTTCCAGGAGCAGATACGAAATCTGTAGTAATTAAAACGTAACAGTCTGAGCCGTAGACAACTCCCTCCATAAATGTCGTTTGATTCAATACCTGATGAAAAGCTGCAAGATATGACTCGATTGACCTAAAGTGCTGGTAAGAAGACTTGACATAGAAAGTCGCGTCGATCAGCCGAATCGTTGCGGCTGTTACAATTCCCAATGTGCCATGGGAGTTAAACAGCGAACGGAACAAACGAGGGTGTTGCTTTGAATCTGCTGTAATGACTGAGCCATCACCCAGTACAACTTCTTGGCAGAGAATTGTATCGGAAAAGATGCCGTACCTATGACTGGAAGACTGAATTCCTTCCCCGTTAATTAAGCCGGAGATGGTAAAGTCACTAAATTCCGGTACAACTGCCGGGAGTAAACCAAGTGCAAGTGTGGTGCGACACAGATCTCCCAGAAAGACTTGTCCTTCAACCAAGGCTGTTTTGCCCTCTAGATCAATTGTAAGGATATGGGGAAGGGAACTCACATCTATCGGGTAGCAATCCTGCTTATAGTTGACAGCCCGCACGGTATGACTGCTGGTATTCTTCTGAATCGTCAGCCGTTGGTGAGGCTCCCTGTTGATTACCTGTTGGCTGATGTTAGCAACCCGATCTCGGTGATCAGCCATAACATCCTCAAATCGTTCTTCTGAATAAGGTGTTTTCATCGTTCGACAACTTCTTGTTCGATGAGGTCGGCAGCACGGGAAACACCTCCCGCTTGGTGAAAGGATGCTTGAATAGCTGGAATTGGGGACAGAAAAGTTGAATTAGCCAAGACCTGCTTGATCGCAGCACGCAGATCGGAGGAAGAGAATGTCAGCTTGTTAAGGACTAAGCCCACCCCTGCATCCTTGATTCGCATTGCCATATCAAATTGATCAGCAAGCATCGGGATACCGACAATAGGGACTCCGGCGGCGAGAGATTCCTGAGTACTGTTAATTCCGCAGTGAGATACAAATACACGAACATGGGGATGCCTGAGAACTGCCAGCAATGGTGGCCCCCAGGCATCGCTACGGATGTTGGCTGCCAACGGTGTAGGCAATACCTGCTGCATCTGCGGTCGAAGAATCCACCAGACTCGAAACGACGCATGGGCAAAGGCATCGTACATACGCTGAATCTGATCCGGCGTTGCCATCGCAACCGTACCAAGATTTACATAGACTATAGGCGAGTCATCTCTTAGCCAATTATTGACCTCGGCAGTCAGAGGTTCAACGGCTGACGGCAGCATTGGCCCAACCATGATAACGTTTTGCGGAAGCGGACGGGGATACTCCAGACCGAAGGCACTGTTCACCATCACCGTATGCTTTGCCCAGGCGCAATTGATAGTAAGTTCCCCCAGCCCCCGACTCGAACGGAGCTTGTTGAGCCTTTTTGCTATTGTGGCATCGATGAGTCGCCCACTCAACCATCGCAGCAATGGATACAACCATCGGGAATGCCAGGGCAAATGATGGATTGAATGGCCTGTAAAGGGTAAAGGCACATCATAGGCAGGGGGCAGGTATTCAACCGAAATTGTTGTCAACAAGTCTGGATTGTTGACAATTGCCCTTATCTCCTCAGCTTCAGCAACGTCAAGTCCGGCTCTCGTCACAAAATCGACAATGAGAATATCTGGTCGATCTTGACGTACCACTTTCAAAAGCGCATCAAAAAACAATGGCCAAAGTAACCATAGAGACTCGACGATCCTGAAGCTGCTTTTCGAGAAAAACCTTTCTTTGGCAATCTCTTGTTCAAGCTGGAATAGTTGGTCGTGAAACTGGGCAGCTGTTCCAAGATCGATGAAATAAACCCCCTGACAAATGCAGGGATCAGCTTCCACATAAGCTTGGATTTCCCGACAGGAGGCAATGCCAACTCGCCATCCCCGTCTCGCCAGTTCTTCAGCCTGCCGCAACAAAGGGTTGATGTGTCCAACAAAAGGAATTGAGACAAATAAGGCAAATTTCATCAGAGATAATCTAAGTAGTTAGGGAGCATAAAACTTATTCTCTCTTCGCTGCATAAATAGTAAAAATATTCATGAGTTTATGGACTTCCCAATCTTCTTGATCTACCAATGTATTGTATCCGTAGCTCTCGAAAAGGGATATCATCTTTAGCAAACGGCCATTAATATCATGCACTTCGACAATCAACTGTTTAATCTTCCTCCAGTCATCTGCTTCGATACCCATAACAATATCTAATTCACGTCCTTCGGCATCAATCTTTAGGACATCGATCGCTGTAATCTTGTTTTCCCGCACAATCGCTGAGATGGTTTTCATCGGGCAGTCTACCTGTTTCGGAGGAATTTTCTCTAAATTCCTTGACGTAAGTTGATTGAGAATGACTAGGCCAAGCGCCCGCAGTAAAGGAATTGACAGAACTTTGATCAGAAATTGTGCCAGACCTGATGAAATTAGGGAGATTTTGGGCAAATCTAGAATAATCGCCTTAGCCCAGTCGTACACACTGGCTTCTTGCTGGACGCAATCTGCCAACTCCTGAGGGTACATCGTCGCTGTAAAACTGAGCATAGGATTGAACTCAAATTGAGCGATTTTATTGTTATCTGATAGTCCTACATTAAAGAGTTTGATATCTGAGGTAGCTAAATGATTTCTGGCATTCTCTTGGAGAATTGAGAAGATATCAGGAATGGGTTCAAAGGCAAAGATTTTTAGACGGCTAAAAGAGTTGGCCAGGAAAATTGTATAAAGACCAATATTCGCCCCAATATCGAAGATACAGTCTCCATCTGATACTTGAATGCCATGCTTCAGGTATGACCTCTGGCTAAAAATTTCACAATAAAGAACCTTGGCTTCTATTTCATTCAAGGCTGAAATTGTCAGCCCATTCGGTAAACTCACAAATTTCATCAAAGAACTAGCTCCTAATAATGTCGTTCGAGAACATACCAACTAAACGCTCGTAGCTTGGTCTTGACATCGGAGTCCGGTACAAGCGGATCGAGTTGTTCCCACGCTGATTCCACCAGTTCTGTTGCTTGCTGATGACAAGCCTGAACCGCCCCACATCGTTCAAGCTGCTCAATGACAGCAGCGATCGCAGATGGCTGGGTGGGTTTTGACAATATCGCCTCCCAAAGCTTTTGCCGTTCTGCTAAAACGAGTCTGGACATTGCTTTGGCCACTGGCAACGTAACCTTGCCAACAGCAATATCTTCCCCCCTAACTTTCAAGTCTTTCTCATACCCCCGTAGATTGAGAACATCATCAATGATTTGGAAAGCCAAGCCTAACGCCTCAAAATAATTTCCCAAGGCCAAGACTTGAGCATTTGTCCCTTTGCCAAGGATAGCTCCAATCTGAGCAAGTGAGCGTGCTGGAACCGCTGATTTTAAGCGATGAACCGTCAAAATCCGGTTTTCTAGTAGCTCTCCGTTGCCCTGTTTCACAATTTTGGGCACCAACTGGCTGAATCCGTCAATATCGATCGCTTGTCCAGCATGAGCCGACCGCAGTGTCTCAAAATAAATCTCATAGATCTTTAACTTTTGCGCCTCGGATAGCTGAGAATTCCGCACGAGGTTTTCTCCCAAAAAGTAACAAGCGTTCCCAGCGTTGATCGCTTGTGCTTCACCATACAGGTGATGGCAGGATAGGCCGCCACGACGTATTTGTGATCGATCTTCTACATCGTCAACAATTAGGGAACCAACATGGAGTAATTCTGGCAAGGCTAACCAGGGCAAAAACGGTTGGGAGTTTCCTCCGACAATATCTACACAGGCAAGCAATGCATAGGAACGCCATGCCTTGCCACCTCGATCCATAATTTCCCGAATCGGTTGAATTAACGCTCGGCTGTATTGCTCGAAATCTAGCCCCTGTAGATCATAATCGCAGTCTTCTCTAGCAACTAGTTGTTGTATTTGTTGGTCGGTTGGCGCTAAGGGCAAGAGGTTTTGGATAGAATACCTGGTTTCTTGTCCCACAGCGGCTAAAAATTCTTTCAAGCTCATAACTGGTTTGAAATTACTGCGCTCGACAAACCCCAGGCCGGTGATCCCTTGACTATTGAGAACACCTGATACAGTAACTCGACCTTCCCAAAATGATGGCTTAGAAATCAGGGTAATAAACTCTTGTGCTGGGAACTCAGCCTGCACAAAAAGACTTAGATTCGCGGCTGGAATCTCAAGCTGCCATTGAATCGGATAAACAGTGAAGGTTCGGCTGCTCGTCCAGGTCTTCAGAGGCTCGAACGTAAACTCTGAATAGCTTTGCCAATTCCCTTCTGGATCAATAACGATCACCCAATGCCCACAACACTGACCATCTTGGTTACTATCGAAGAGATCGTAGGCACTCACCTCATAACCATTCTCCAGTTGTACTGAAACCCAATTCCAAGCAATATCTTGCTTGATCCCACTGAAAGCTGCCTGCTGATTGGGGCTGCCAAACTCATGATCGTACCATCCTCTGCCTTCTTTGATCTTAAGGCACTGATTGTCAACAGTGAGAGTTCCTTCAACACCGCATCGGGAGATCAGATAGTAGAACATATCCTCACCGGAGTTGCCTTGAACTACGCCATTGTCGCCATGCCGAATAGCTGGTTTCTCAGGTTTGAAAAGACATTCACAACCAACTTTCCCATCGTCTTGAATCAGTTTCAGTTTATAACAACCATCATCGAGTTTGACAAATTGATTGCCATCAAAATCCAGTTCTAGTCTCTGCGGATTTACCAAGACCTCGTTTTTAAGCAGCCGATCCGGCAGAGGAACATTGCCCTTCTCAAACACTTCACGCCAAGCTCTTTGTAGCAATGGGTCAGTCTGACTGGTATCACTCTCACTACTCTCGATTGTCTTAAGACCAACTTGTGGTGTACAGCGATCAATTAAGGAGGTGGTATGGTACGCTTGATTATTGACATCAATCATTCCCCAGATAACAGCGTAGGCATAAAGCGGATTTGGAGTTGGCTCATCTTCTCCAACTACCAACTTGAAAAACGAGGCAAAGATTGAAAAACAACCTCCGTCCTCAGTTGTCAGGTGACTGTTAACATACCACCATTCGATTGTAGAAGACGCATGAGGCGAGTCATGAATAGTAAGGTTAATGTCTCCAGTCTCCGGCCAATCTGCTGGATAATTATCTAATTTTAGAGTGGAATTTCTCAGAAAGTTTAGAGAGCGCGAAGGTAACTTCACATTGAGTCCTCTCTCCTATTGGGATTTGATAGTGAGTAAACAAAGTTTTTTTAACTAGGCTCATTATATTCGGTTCTGTTACCTTTTTTTGCCAAGGTGACTCTCGCTAATAGGAATCCTGCGTTTTTAACGCCGGAGGATGTCAATGTATAATTCTATCTAAAATGCAAAAAGAGGACTCCCGTTAAAAACGACAGTTTTAACGGCGAGATGAATTTTTGCCAATAATAAAACTGGGTAGCATCCTTATTTCTTGGGTGTTGATTGATTTTCAACATAAGCCTTAAGTTGTTCAATGGTTACACCTCCGCATGAGGCAACAAAGTATGCACCTGTCCAAAAATAAGGTTTACCATAAAAGTATTGTTGACTAAGTTCAGGATATTCTTTACGAATTAACCTGGAAGAGACTGTTTTTAAATTGGCAATTAATTTAGATAATTGAACATCTGGTTTAAACTCCACAATTAAGTGGCAATGGTCACTCTCTGAATTAAAATCTAAAAGTTGACAGTCCCATTTTTCAAGAGTTTCTTTAAATATAGTATGCAATCTGTCTAATCTCTCTTTATTAATTACTTGTTTGCGGTATTTGGTTACTAATACGATATGAGCGGTAAGCTTGTAAACTGAC
>JBCDDV010000050.1:0-9607 GCA_039180145.1 Cyanobacteria bacterium P01_G01_bin.49
ATGTTTTAACCTTATAAATAACTATTGACAAAAAAGATAAATCAATGGTGGTGAAGCTAACCATAGGAACTATTCAATTTGAGGAGTCGAGGTAGCGATCGCTGAAATTTTCATAGCATCTCCTTATTGGAACAGTAGACATTTTAGAAAATTTCAGCGATCGCTACCTCGACTCCTCAAATTGAATAGTTCCTATGGTTAGCTTCACCACCATTGATTTATCTTTTTTGTCAATAGTTATTTATAAGGTTAAAACATAGTAAAATTCATTGACATAACATTCAATATTGTCAATATGTCAATTACTAACACAATTCATTTTAGGAATGTCAAAGGCGATATCTTCGGTGGAATAACTGCCGCAGTTATCGCCTTACCAATGGCTTTAACCTTCGGGGTTACTGCTTTCGGAGAAAATCTTTCTGGAGGGGCTTCTGCAGGGCTGTGGGGCGCAATTTTAGTCGGCTTTTTCGCAGCCTTGTTTGGTGGAACTCCCACCTTAATTTCTGAACCAACCGGCCCCATGACTGTGGTTATGACAGCGGTCATTGCCAGTCTAACAGCAGCTAATCCTGAAAATGGTTTAGCAATGGCCTTTACCGTTGTTATGCTGGCGGGAGTTTTTCAAATTATTTTTGGGTTTTTGAAACTCGGAAAATACGTTACCCTGATGCCCTATACAGTCATATCTGGCTTTATGTCGGGTATTGGGGTAATTCTGATTATCCTCCAAATTGCACCCTTTTTAGGACAAGCTAGTCCCAAAGGTGGGGTAATTGGTACGGTACAAAGTCTGCCTACACTGTTCACCAATATTAATCCCCTCGAAACACTCTTAGCTGTTATTACTGTTGCTATTCTCTTCTTCTACCCTTCTAAGTTGAAGAAATATATGCCACCCCAGCTACTGGCGTTGATCGTTGGGAGTTTAATTTCCTTATTTTTGTTCTCTAATGTTGAGATGCGCCGCATTGGGGAGATTGCCGTTGGTTTACCCAGCTTACAAGTCCCTACTTTTAGTGCTGCTCAACTTCAGACAATGTTGGTTGACGCTTTAGTTTTAGCTATGTTGGGCTGTATTGATGCTTTGCTCACTTCATTGGTCGCAGACAGTTTAACCCGTACAGAACACGATTCAGACAAAGAATTGATCGGTCAAGGTTTAGGTAACTTAGCATCTGGTTTATTCGGCGGAATTGCTGGTGCTGGTGCAACCATGGGGACAGTAGTTAATATTCAAACGGGTGGTAGAACGGCTGTTTCTGGTTTAACCCGTGCGCTAGTTTTGCTAGTAGTTGTTTTAGGACTGAGTCAATATCTTCAAGGAATTCCCCTCGCCGTTTTAGCAGGTATTGCTTTTAAAGTAGGTATTGATATTGTTGACTGGGGTTTCCTCAAACGCGCTCACAAAATCTCTGTCAAAGCAGCCCTAATTATGTATGGGGTTATTGCACTGACAGTTTTTGTTGATTTAATTGTTGCCGTGGGAGTTGGGGTTTTTGTTGCCAATATTCTCACCATTGAACGTCTTTCTAATCATCGTGCTGATAAAGTTAAAGCAGTTACCTATGATGATGAAGAAATTGAACTTAACAGCGAAGAGAAAAAGTTATTAGAAAGAGCAAATGGTCGTGTGCTTTTGTTCTATCTAAGTGGGCCTATGATTTTTGGGGTAGCAAAAGCCATTTCCCGCGAACACAATCTCATTAATGATTATCAGGCATTGCTTTTAGACTTATCTGAAGTACCGATTTTGGGCGTAACCTCTTCTTTAGCTTTGGAAAATGCTATTAAGGAGGCTTTAGAAAATAGTCGTCAGGTATTTTTGGTTGGTGTTAAGCCACAAGCCGAAAAACGTTTAAGAAAGTTGGGAGTAATGGATCGAATTCCCCCTGAAAATATTATCAGCGATCGCACGACAGCCCTCAGACAAGCAGTCACCTATGTTGAGCAACACGCTAGTGATTTTATTCCCGCTGCTGTCAATTCCTAAATAAACAAGAGGTTATCGTTAATACGATTTTTCCCTCCCTATCAAGAAACCCTGCTGCCGTAAGACAGTAGGGGTTTTTCCTTGAAAAAGGTATGATTACCGACTTTAGTTGCGTATTTTCTAAACTTTAATGAGCTTGGTCAGCATTATCTCGACTAATAAAAAGACCAACCTGTCCCATTGAATATCCCTGATAACGGGTAAGAAAGGCTTCAGGATAAAGCAATCGCATCCTTCAATTGGCACTGAAAATTACGATAAATTGGCTAGAATATCCCTAACTTATACCGTGTGAGGATGAGAGAATGAAGCAACTCCAGGGGCTATTTTGGGGACTGATCGCTTCTCAAACAATATGTACGGCCGTTGATGCGAACGACTTAGAATATTGGGATTTTGATGTGCAGCAAAATCGCCTAGAAATTGTCACCGAAGAAGGGATTCGTCCCAAAGCATCAATGATCGCTAACCCAACTCGTGTCATTATTGATTTGCCTGGGGTAAAGTTAAGAGACGGCAGTGTTCGTCAGGGAAATATTAGCAGTTACGTCACTCAGGTACGAATAGGACAAGTGACCGCTTATACTACCCGTCTTGTCGTGGAATTAGGGCAACAATATTCAATGCGTCCTTGGGAAGTCAAAGTTCGTAGTCTGTCCCCCAATCGTTGGTATGTTCAATTATCTGACTTTCAACCCCATCACGTCTACTCTTTACCATCTGAAGAAGAACCTGTGGCTATTACAGTTCCACTACCACAACCTGGTGCTGTCTATTCTGCTAGTTCTGTTAAAGGTGGCTATACTGTCATTATTGACCCAGGCCATGGTGGTCGAGATCCTGGCGCTATTGGTATTGGTGGGTTACAAGAAAAGCAAGTTGTTCTATCTATTGCAGCAGAAGTCACAAAAATTCTCAAACAACGAGGAATTAATGTCGTGATGACCCGTTCTGGGGATTATTTTGTCTCTCTATTAGGACGAGTACAACGGGCAGAAAGGAGTAATGCCAATATCTTTGTCAGTATTCATGCTAATGCCGTAGGGGGTAGTAATAACTCTCAAGTCAATGGCTTAGAAACCTACTATTATTCTTCAGGTTATCGTTTAGCTTTGAGTATTCATCGGAACATCCTACAGCAGGTACAAGTCGCCAGTAATCGTGGGGTAAAAAAAGCTCGATTTTATGTCCTCAGAAAAACCTCTATGCCTGCCAGTTTAGTCGAAGTAGGGTTTGTCACAGGAAGAATTGATAATCGTAATTTAAATAGTGTCAGTTACCGGAATAAATTAGCCAAAGCGATCGCTGATGGCATTACTGAATATTTACGATAGAATTAGTTTAGATTTTTGTTGATTAGTAATTAATAGAATCTTTAATATAAGCAAGTAGAAGTAAGTCGAAATAAGTCGAAAAAATAAGAAGTTTTTCGTTAAAATAGAGACAATTGATTATCTGTAACAAGACAAGGTTTTAAAACCAAATATTCCTTGATATACTGCTAATAGACAAAGATAATTTACTTACTCCTATTCCGCTATAAATTAATTCATTATGCTTCACTTACTTCGTTCTTGCCGTCGTCCCTTAAGTTATGGTTTACTAACTGCTCTTATTAGTAGCACAATTATTGTCACAACTCCCCAACCGAGTTACAGTCAATCTTGGTTAAACTGGCTTTTTCAGGGGGTACAAGTTATTCAATTATCAACCCTATCAGATTCCCAAGAAGTCAAATACGGCCAACAGATTAACCAAGAACTTATCAAAAGTGGGCAATTTCGACCCTCAAGAAATCGCGCTCTTACCCAAAGAATTGAACGAATTGGACAACGATTAGCTCAACAAAGTAATCGTCCCAATCTCCCTTATACCTTTCAAGTTGTTGATGATAACTCTATTAACGCTTTTGCCACTATGGGAGGTTTTGTTTACATTAATACTGGGTTAATTGCGGCGGCTGAAAATGAAGCGGAATTAGCCAGCGTCGTTGCTCATGAAATCGCCCATGTTACAGAGCGTCATGCCATTAAACAAATGCGCAACGTGGCCATCTCTCAAGGCTTAATGTCTGCTGCTGGACTCAATGAAAATGATATCGTTAATATTGGGGTGCAGCTAGCAGTGGATCTGCCCCATAGCCGTGAAGCAGAATTAGAAGCCGATCAAGTTGGTTTAGAGAACCTAAAACGGTCTGGTTATGCTCCTATTGGTATGATTACCTTTATGAAAAAATTGATGCAGCAAGGCGGAAGTTCAACCCCTGCCTTTTTGAGTACCCACCCTGCCACCTCTCAACGAGTTAACGAACTTAGTCGAGCAGTAGATCCCAAAATTGCCTATCAAGGTGACGGATTAGATAACCAAGCTTATCAACGGGAATTCCGCGCTTTACTGTAAAAAACTGGCGTTGGTGATTTGAGAATGCTAATCAAGAAATCAGGACATTCAATTGTTGATTTTTTGACACTTGCATCAAGAACATTACGCATTCACCAACGTCAAAAAACTTAAGAAGAAATTCTGATTTCCCCTTAGCTGATACGGTCAATCTCAAGCTATAATGCAGTTTTGATCAACAAAATCCAGTAAGGTTAAGGAGGAAGTCATTCCTGAACAACTAAATCTAACCGTGAGCTTACGAGGAACTCGCGAAATTAAGGATAATTACCAAATCTTTCGACTCACTGGCTTGTTGGATGCCTTTTCTGAACCGACCTTCCTGAAAGTTATCGGAAATTGTATAAAAGAAGGCCCTTACGATGTAATTTTAGTCCTTTCCCAAATCGATTTCATTGATAGCTCAGGACTAGGAGCGATGGTTCGATTGGTAAAAGAAGCCCAAAGCCAACAAGGGAGTCTACAAGTCGTTACTAATCCCAGAGTTACCCAAACCGTTAAGCTAGTGCGCCTCGAAAAATTCTTGTCCTTACAAACAACTATAGAGGACGCGATCGCCAATCTCGAGAAAAAGAAAAAGTAGTGCTATCTTGTGGAAGTTATAGCAGTCGCTCAAAAAAGCAGAGATTGTCAGAAAGTTAAAGGTAAATATAGCAGTGCTTTCATTGCTCACCGGAAACTTTAAACCATTCTGCCTCTGCTATAACTATCACTTCTATAGAAGACTAAGTTAACCAATTAATGGTGTGCCTTCAACTAATCCTAACGCCAATCAGCCCCAAGTCCCCATAAAAAACACGCCAAATCATCTTAGAATTAGTTTCCAGGCAGTTGATATGGAGATAGAAGAGATGAGTGCTATTCGGCAATTATCTCCTGCATTTCTAGCCTATCTCGGAGATGCCGTCTATGAGCTTTACGTCCGCACTCAAAATTTATTGCCACCGAGGCGACTCGCCAAGTATCACGATCAAGTGGTTTCTCAAGTACGGGCAGAAACCCAAGCAATTTACTTGCAAATATTAATGCCTTATTTAACAGGCACAGAAAAAGATATGGTTAGACGGGGACGCAATGCAGCAACCGGGAAACCTCGTCGTCTATCTCCTGATCTTTATCAGCAAGCTACCAGTTTAGAAACGTTAATCGGTTATTTGTATTTACATGATGCTCAACGATTAAATCAATTGCTGGCAATTTTAACTGAACAATCTGTTTAACAATTCATCGAAAATCACCCATTTTTTTTGCTATCTCTAAACAAACTATCATGTCTCAACCTGATCGTCGCCCTTTCCCAAAATCTAGGCCCCAAAGAAAAAAGAAGATTATCCCCTCTCCTTTGCCCACTTCTAAAAGATCATCTGAAACTCCAGAAGAATCTGATGACCTAATTTATGGTCGTCATTCCGTATTAGCGGCTTTAGAAAGCGATCGCCAATTAAACCGAATTTGGATTACTAACCGATTACATTATGACCCCCGCTTCCATTCTCTATTGCAAACTACCAAGACCAAAGGTACTGTCATTGACGAAGTCGAGATACAACGGTTGCATCAAATTACTGGTGGCGCAAATCATCAAGGAGTCGCAGCCCAAATTGCTCCCTATACTTATCAGAGGTTAGATGAATTAATAGCCCAAGCAAAAGCGAGTAATGAGCAACCAGTAATTATTATTGCTGACGGTATTACAGATCCCTATAATTTGGGTGCTATTATTCGTACGGCAGAAGCTATGGGGGCCCAAGGGTTAGTTATTCCACAAAGGCGGGCTGCAGGAATTACCTCTACTGTTACCAAAGTCGCAGCCGGTGCTTTAGAATCGTTTTCCATTGCCAGGGTAGTTAATCTCAGTCGCGCCTTAGAAACGTTAAAAGCCGAAGGGTTTTGGATTTACGGAACAGCAGCCGAGGGCGGTAAACCTTTACATAGTATGGATTTTCGGGGTGCGATAGGATTAGTTATCGGTTCTGAAAGTAGTGGATTAAGTTTGCTTACCCAACGCTGTTGTGATCAGCTGGTATCAATTCCGTTATCGGGAAATACGCCTAGTCTTAATGCTTCGGTGGCATCTGCTATTAGCCTTTATGAAATTTATCGTCAACGTTGGCCCGAAAAATTCTATTTAGAATCGAGACCACAAACTGTTTCCCCAAAGTCAGAACAAGGCGTATAAAATAGAGAACAGATAACAAAACGTCAAAAAATACCAAAAATTAGCGTTAGAATAACACATTAAAAGAGGATATACGGGAGTACATCTTAAAAATATGCTTAAGATTCTTAATTTTATAGGAATGGCTTACTGGGTAGAGGTCATAACGGATTCTCCCCAATGTACTTACTACTTTGGCCCTTTCTCCAATCAACAAGAAGCTGATGGAGCTTGTGACGGCTATCTCGAAGATTTAGAGAGTGAAGGGGCTAAAGGTATTAAAGCAGTCGTTAAACGTTGTAAGCAGCCGACAAATTTAACAGTTTTTAACGAAGTTGAAGATTATCAGCAGTTTCAAGGCGTTCCAGCGTTAAGTCGTCAAGGTTTCTAGCTCTTTTGAGTATTGCTCCCCACTCTTTTTGTTTAGGGTGGGGAAGCTCAAAAAGATTGGTGATTTTTTTTTGCTTTCTCTTGACGAAGCTGGTGACAGGATTTGAACCTGCGACCGGCTGATTACAAATCAGCTGCTCTACCACTGAGCTACACCAGCAATAATACTAGGATATCAAATTTTGTGACATTTTCACCCCTCAAAAATGCAGCAATATTTCTACTGGGGTAGAATTTCTCAAAATATTAGTATTTTATTTCCCTCACACTATATTACTTTCAATTGACCAACGAGCCAATTCAGTCCGGTTGTGGAGGCTGGTTTTATTCAGCATATTGGAGACGTGGCTTTCAATTGTTCTTTGACTAACACTTAACTTTTCAGCAATATCTCGATTTGATAATCCTTGAGCCACTAACTGAACAACTTTTATTTCAGTTGGCGTTAACTCAACATTACCGGGTACTTGAATACGACTCCCCTCATCGAGAGAAATATTAGTTTTGTAACGCATTAATCTTTTAGCTTGTTTAAGAGATGATTCTACTTGAGCGACTAATTCTTCAGGCTCAAAGGGTTTAACCATATAAACATCGGCTCCGGTATTTAAACCTTTTACCCTATCTTGGCTTTGTCCTTTAGCTGAGAGAAACATCACAGGAATCCAGCTAATTCGACTGTCTTGCCGAACCTTTTCGATTAAAGCATAACCATCCATTTCTGGCATCATTACGTCACAAATGATCATATCAGGAACTTGTTTTGACAAAATTTCTATCGCTTCTTGTCCATTTTCTGTGGTAGTTACCTCATATCCCTGGAATTCTAGATAGTCTTTAACTAATAAAATTAGGTTAGGATCATCGTCGACTAATAATAGATGTTTATTATCTTTTTGGGAGTTATCTTTAAGCGGTGACATTCGTTTTCTCGGTTAAATTTGGATAGGAATAAAGATTAGAATGCATTTCTTAGCCACTAAGTCGATTAAAACTTAATCAAGCAATCTTGATTATCTACTATAGCTTAAGTAAAGCTTGAAGACTTTCCCTACGCTATCGTGTCAGAATCAACCCTATTTTCTAACATTTCCCCATCAGGAGAATTAAGCTTAGCTTCTGGAAGCGGATGAGTGACAATAGCGTACTCTTCTACTATTTTATTGCCGATAAGATGTTCTTGGATAATTTTTTCAATAACCTCTGGAGTGGCTCGACGATACCATACTCCATCAGGATAAATGACAAGGATAGGGCCTGCCACACAAACTCGCAAACAGTTAGCTTTTGTGCGAAAGATAATGCTAGGCTTCTCAGGAGTCACGTGATCAAGATTTAATTCTTTGAGACGACGTTTTAGATAGTCCCAGGCTTCTAAACTAAGTGTTTTGGAACAGCATTTGGGTTTAGTTTGATCAGCGCAAAGAAACACATGCCGTTGAATGTTTTTTAGCTCTAGGGTTTCAATGGCTTCGACAACAGAATTTTGGAAAGATTTAACAGGCAATTGAATGGTTTCTGTTGCTTCGTCATGAGAAGTCATTACTGTTTCACTCATTAACGTCAATCACGAAAGTATTTATCCCTTATCTTACCCTGCTAAGCTGTTCATCATGCTAATTGCTACTTGAGATTGCATGAGAACTTTCTTTGAAGAAGGGAGCGGGGAGATGGGAGTAGGGAGAAAGAGTTCCCGAACTCAGGTTGAAATACCCTGTTTAAACGCACAACAGCTTAATATTAGCTGTGAAAAATTTAATTATTGAGACTTTTTAAAGCATTTATTTGCTCTAAAGCAGCGTTAGAAGCCATTTCATCTCCTTGCTGTTCCCATAATTGAGCGGCTGTTTGAAAATCAGCGATCGCTTTTTCGAGTTCCCCAAGATCGGTAAAGGCTAACCCTCGATTAAAATAGGCTTCGCTATAGAGGGGATCAAGGGTAACAGCTTGGGTAAAGTCAGCTTTAGCGAGTTCGGGACTTCCTGAATTAAGACGGGCTAATCCTAAATTATTTTGAGCAAAAGCATCATTGGGATTAATTTTTAAGGCTTTTTCATAATCAGCGATCGCGGGTTGATCTTGACCTAATTGTAAATAAACATTGCCACGATTAACAAAGGCTTCTCCCAGGTTGGGATCTAATTTTATGACTTTAGTAAAATCTGCTAAAGCTTTATCAAATTCTCCTAAACTACTATAAACAAATCCCCGATTAAAATAAGCGTTAATATCCTGAGAATTTTGAGCGACTGCTTGGTTAAAGTCTTCTAATGCTGCTTGATAATCCCCTTGACGACTTTTTTTGATACCTTGTTGGACAATTTCTACCGTATCAACTGTTATCACTGATGACTCGATAGGAACTGAAGAAGATTTATGGTTGCACGCTCCCGTAAAACTCATGACCACAACAGATAATCCTATTAATGGCAAACGCAAGAAAGCTATTTGTTTAAGGATTGTCCTTTGATTTAAACATAAAGGAAGGTTGGGAATTTGAGTTAAATAATTAAACATGGGACTAACTAATGTTTTTAAAAAAAAGTCGACAGCGCAACCCCTAGGAGAATACGCCAAACTGAAAATGAGCTTTTAAATGGGAACTCTATCCCTAATAAATCAGTCTTTAAATTAAGAAGTAGATACCAAACTAACCCTCAACTTAC
>JBCDDV010000051.1:0-9456 GCA_039180145.1 Cyanobacteria bacterium P01_G01_bin.49
AAACTAGATGCAGTCGAAAAGTCTTCAGTTGAAAAAACTTGACTCTCCCTGCTCCCTGCTCCCTGCTCCCTGCTCCTTAGAGACTGTTCCCCATAAGAAACAACAATTTTCCCTGTATGGTTAGCTTGCTGCATATATCGGAAGGCACTAATAGCATCTTCTCTCGGAAAAACTTGATAGGGAAGGGGTTGTAATTTACCTGTTTGAAATTGTTCCATCAGATGACGTAACATCGACTGAACTAACTCAGGTTCTTGTTGACACACTTTGAACATATCGACTTGGAAAAGGGTGTGGGAAGATTTTTGATCCCCCCCTACCCCCCTTTCCAAAGGGGAGAGTTGTTTCCTCCCTTCTGCCTCCAAACTCTTACCAATTTCAATAAAACACCCCTGATCCTTCAAAACCGCTAAACTTTTGGTAATAAACTCCCCTGATAAGGAATTTAGGACAATATCAACCCCTTCACCTTGAGTCATCGCTAAAATTTCTTCTGCAAACGTTAAGGTACGAGAGTTCATAATGTGGCGAACCCCTAACCCTTTCAAGGTATCCCATTTACCTATACTTGCCGTTGCAAAAACTTCTGCCCCTGCTTGTTGGGCAATTTGGATGGCTGCTTGTCCCACTCCTCCTGCTGCTGAATGAATGAGGATGCGATCGCCTTTTTTAATTTTGGCTAGATGATTTAAGGTATAGTGGGCGGTCAAAAAAGTAACGGGAAGGGTTGCTGCTTCTTCAATTGTTAATGCTTTGGGTTTAGGCGTTACCATTGCAGCGTCAACGATAACATACTCACTAAAACTGCCAGAGGCGATCGCAACTACTTCCTGACCTATTTCTAACTCTTTGACTCCTTCTCCTCTAGAAACGATTTCTCCGACACATTCACATCCCAAAGGGCCAGGATTACCTGGATACAAATCTAACGCATTAAGAACATCTCTGAAATTTAAGCCTGTTCCTTTAACATGGATCTCTACTTCTCCTGCTTTCGGAGAACGACGGTTAATGGGTTGCCATTGTAAATTTTCTAGGGTTCCCCGTTGGGTAATGGTCAATTGAAGGGGTTGAGAATATTTGGGTTGAGGTTTCTGATGCACTAATCTCGCAACCTGACGAGTTGTATCACGAAAAGCAACTTGATTTTCTTGAGAATTTGACTGAATTTCAGTTAATAATAAATTTATTTGTCCTTTTTGGGGCGCGTTAGCATCTAGATCAAGGCACACACAGTTAAACTCAGGATGTTCTAGGGCGATCGCTTTTCCTAGTCCCCATAAAGATGATTGGGCAATGCCTGAGACAGAATCATTATTATTATTGCTAATAGCCCCTTTTGTTACTAACCAGAGACGAGACGGTTGCGTAAAAGAATCTTGGATTATCTGTAAAATACTACGACAATGATTCTCTGAAGTTTTTTCTAAGTCTTCTAGGGTTAAACCTTTTCCTGATAGCGTATCTAAGCCCCAGAGATAGATAATATGATCAAATTGCTGTTTTGAAAGTAATTTTTGCCAATCTTGATTGTTTTTTGTATTAATTTGATAGTCTTGTTGTCCTAGCTGTTGATAAGTGTCTCCTGCATAAGCAATGATGCAATTTTCCCCTTTACTTTCTAATTGTTCTACTAAACTGGTTGCGACTCCTTGATGGTCGCCCAGAATAAGCCAATTTTGAGCATTAAAACCAACATTATTTCCATTTTTAGCTAGAATAACGGCTTGTTGAGACAGTAAATTCTGAGAACCTGAGTCAGGAGATAAGATAGCAGACTCGCTAAAACCACTTTTTTCTAATAATTGTTGCCATTGATAGGTTGATAATAAAGGATAAGATGGTCTTAAAGAAGTATCCGTAAATCGCCACCAGCCTTCCGTTAAGCCAAAAATTAGGTCAAGCCAACGTAGGGGACGAGTACCTTCTAATAAAACGAGTATTCCTTGGGGAGTCAGTAGCTGTTTGACATGAGTAAGGGTCTGCTGTAAAGCTTGGGTGGCGTGTAAAACATTTGCTGCGATAATGATGTCATAATGTTGTAAGGGAAAATCTTGAGATTTGGGGTCTTTTTCAATATCTAAAACCCGATACTCTACGAAAGGATAAGCTTGAAATTGTTGACGAGCTTTTTCCGTAAATAAAGGAGAAATATCGGTAAAAACATATTCAGGTTGCAACTTATCCAGATCAGGTAATAGGTAAGCAGTGGTTCCGCCTGTTCCTGCACCAATTTCTAGGATTTTTAGAGGAGTTTCTGGGTGCTTTTGTTCTAATGCGGTCAATACTGCCTGTTTTACCAGGTTATTCATCATTTTTGCCCCAGTAGACTCTTGATAAAGCTGAGTCGTTAGGGTTAAATCTCCGTCTGGAAAAAGTAACTGTACTGGGTCACACTCTCCCCGTAATACCTCGGCAAGTTGGGAACCGCAACGCTTCAATAGGGTAAGTTCTACCGAAGTAGCATTTAACAGATCCCCCCCTATCCCCCCTTTTCTAAGGGGGGGATCGCCTCCTGCCTCCTCGATTACTTCCCACTGTTCATCTATTCGTCGTAAGATACCTTCTTCAGCAAGAATTTCTAAAAGGCGATCGCATAGTCGTTGATAGGTTTCCAAAATTCCCAGTTTTTCTCGTAACTGAGTGGTGGTAAAACGAACTTGTGGTTTGAAATTCCAGCCTAGTTTTTCAAATGCTTGTAATACGTAGTCAAAACTGATAATTTCTAACTGAGATAAAAGATCTTGATAAGTAACAATATTTGGTTGTGTTTTTAACTCACGTAACTGAGAGAAAAGCCGACTTTCAATATTTTTAGGAGTCAAAAGAGAGTTAGAGGAAAGGGGTTGTACTTGCCATTCAATGCCATAAAACCAGTCCTCTAAGATTTCGCCTTCTTTACCTAACAGAGTTTGCGGATTTGCTTTTTTCAATTGCAATCCTTCAATGATGGCGATCGTTTGTCCATTTTCACTCAGAAGTTGTAAATCTATCTTATTGTTATCAGGATTGATTTTTGCATAACTATAAAATGTTGAAGCCTTAAAATTATGAAGATTAATATATGTTTTGAAACTTTCTATAGCAACAGGTAAATAAGTTTCTAATGAGTCTTCTTTCGTTAGAATCGCGCCAGCAATTTGCAAACAATTATCAAGTAATATAGGATGAATTTGATAAGCAGAACTTTTTAAAATTGTTTGAGGTAATTCAATTTGAGCAAGTGTTTCACTTTCCAGCGTCCAAAGATACTTGATTCCTTGAAAAGATTGACCATAATTAATGCCTCGTTCTTGACACTGTTGATAATAATTTTTAATTTCTATAGACTCATTAAAACGTTCTTTTTCAGCCATTAAATTGATGCTTGATAACGGTTCAAAAGTCTCTTTTAATATACCGCTAGAATGTAAGATCCAATGGTCATCTTGAGCTTGTTCATTATTTAAACTATAAATTTCAAAGCGATAATTATTTGTCTCTTCAGGAATTAGATGGACTTGAACTATTTTAATCGTTTCAGATGGTAAAATCAATGCTTGTTGAATAACAACATTTTCTAACTTAAATTGCTTGTTCCCAAAAACTTTTATCCCTGCTGCCAAAACCATTTCTACAAATCCCGCAGCCGGTAGTATTACAGTATTAAATACTCGATGATCGGTTAGAAAGGACGGTAAGTTTTCACTAAGTTGATTTTCATAATAGATTGTTTTTGAACCAGCTAAATTAAGCTTTTGACCGAGTAACGGAGGTTGATTTGAGTTTAAATTAATAGTATGTTTATGCTTTGTTTCTAGCCAATACCGTTGTTTTCGGAAAGGATAAGTTGGTAAATTATTCAGATATTGCCTCGGATAATCTCTTTCAAATTCACTCCAATTGATGGACAATCCTCTAACATATAATTGTCCTAAACTTGATAAGATTGTTTGCCAATCTTTTTGTTTTGGATGCAAACTGGCTAACCAACTATTTCTTCTACTTTCTAATACTAATTTTCCCATCGCCAGTAAAGTCGGTTTCGGGCCAATTTCAAGAAAGATTTCCATACCTTGCTCTTTTAAACATTCCATCCCTTGAGCAAATTTCACCCCTTGCCGAATTTGACGACACCAATATGACGGCGTAGCTATTTCATCGGTTATGATTTTTCCTGTCACACTAGAAACTAATTTCAACTGAGGAGATGAATAAGTAATCTGTTGGGCAATCGTTTCAAATTCATCTAATATTGGTTCCATTAAGGGGGAATGGAAAGCATGGGAAACCTTCAGGGGTTGGGTTTGAATACCATCTAATTCTAATTGAGTAACAATCTTTTGTATGGCTTTATCTTCCCCAGAAATAACGATATTTTTATCATGATTAAACGCAGCGATCGCAACTTGTTCTGAGTAGGGAGAGATCGCCTTTTCTACCGCTTCACGAGAAGCAAAAACAGCCACCATCGACCCATTTTCGGGCAGTTCTTGCATTAACCTTCCTCTGACAGCAATCAACTTTAAGCCATCTTCTAAGCTAAATACACCCGCAAGGCAAGCAGCGACATATTCACCAATACTATGCCCCATCATTACATTAGGCTGAATACCCCAAGATAGCCATAATTGGGCTAGAGAGTATTCTAGAACGAATAAAGCAGGTTGAGTGTTAACGGTAGATTGTAGGTAATCCCCCCCTACCCCCCCTTGCAAAGGGGGGCGGGCAGGAGGTTGGGCTTGAAAAACAATCTCTCTGAGATCCCATCCTAAATAGGATTGAAGTATCTCACAACAGTGATCAAAGGTGGCTTTAAAGGTGGGTTGGGTTTCATACAGTTGTTGTCCCATCCCGACGTATTGGGAACCTTGTCCGGTGAATAAAAAGGCGATTGATCCCCCCCTACCCCCCCTTTGGTAAGGGGGGATGACGGAAGGACTAAAACTATCCAGTTGTTGACAAGCTTCAGCAGTAGAACTAGCAATAATAAAGTGACGATAATCAAAGTGCGATCGCCCTTGATTAATACTGAAACAAATATCGGCAAAGGATAGATCTTGATGGGTGGTTAAATAGGTTTTATATTGTTCTACCAATGCTTGTAAAGCTGGTTCGGTTTTGGCTGATAGGGTTAATAAATGTAAGGGGCGATCTATCTCTTGTTTTTTCAACCTTTCCTCAATTTTTGGGCTTTCTCCTAGAATAATATGAGCATTGGTACCACTCATACCAAAAGAACTAATGCCAGCTAGACGATGGCCATTTTTTGCTTGCCAAGGCGTTAATTGAGTTGGTACTGTGATCGGTAGCTTTTTCCAGGGAATATAAGGGTTTGGGGCTTGAAAATGAAGATGAGGAGGAATTTCTTGATGTTGCAACGATAAAATCACTTTGATCAAACTTGCCACTCCTGCGGCGGACTCAAGATGACCAAAATTGGTTTTCACTGACCCAATTGTAATAAGGTTATCGTCCCTCCTACCTTCCCCTAATACCTTACTCAAAGCTAAGACTTCAATGGGATCGCCTAAAGAGGTTCCCGTTCCGTGAGTTTCCACATATTGGATCTCACTCGGATCAACTTTGGCATTCTGTAACGCCTGACGAATAACTGTTTCTTGGACCGAACCATTAGGGGCAGTTAACCCGTTGCTTTGACCATCATGATTAACGGCTGAACCGAGAACAGTTGCTAGAATATTATCTCCATCGGCGATCGCATCGGATAAACGCTTCAAAACAACAATACCGCATCCTTCTCCTCGTCCATACCCATCGGCACTTTGATCGAAGGTTTTACAGCGTCCGTCAGCCGCTAACGCTTTCAGTTTACAAAAACCAATGGTTGTTTCAGGAGAAAGCATTAAATTTACTCCTCCCGCTAACGCTAAATTTGATTCCCCTGTCCGCAAGCTTTGACAGGCTAAATGAACTGCCAACAAAGATGAGGAACAAGTGGTATCCAACTGCATCACTGGCCCTTGCAGTCCCAACACATAGGCAATGCGTCCAACCGCAATACTACGGGTATTTCCCAAACTACTGTAGGCATCAACTAGAGTAGGATCGCCAGAGTTGAGACTTAATCGGGAATAGTCGTCAAAACAGATGCCCACAAATACTCCTGTTTTGCTTCCTCTTAGCGATTCTAGGGGCTGTCCCGCTCGTTCTAGGGCAGTATAACTGACTTCTAAGAGTAATCGTTGCTGAGGATCGAGACTGATAGCTTCACGGGGAGAAATGCCGAAAAATTGAGGATCAAACTGGTCTATCCCGTCAATAAATCCGCCGTAACGAGTGTACATTTTCCCGGGAATGTCGGGATCTGCTTGATAATAAGTCTCCAAATCCCAACGATCACGAGGAATTTCTGTAATGGCATCGACTCCATTGCGTAATAGTTGCCAATAAGCCTCTGGACTGTTGCTACCCCCTGGAAAACGACAATCCATCCCAATGATGGCGATCGCTTCATTTTTTTGCCGTTCCAGGGTTTCTAATTGGATACGCGCTTGTTTAAGGGCAAGGAGAAGCCTTTGGGAGGAAGAAAGATCATTGTTACTCATCGATAACCCCCTTTTAGCAAGCTTTCTAACTCGGTCATTTCTTGGGTTATGGCGGCTTGAACTTCGTCTTCTGAGCAATCTTTAATTGCTGAGAGCATTTCGGATTCAATGGAGGTGGATGAATCTGCTTGCTCATCTGAAATCGATCTGTCTAAGCGGGATGATAAATATTTGGCTAATGCTCTAATAGTCGGGAAATTCCAAGCAAGACTCGCCTCTAATTCTTGGGGATAGGCAAGCCACTCTTGTAAATCTTGGGCTAATTCCACTGCCATCACCGAATCAATGCCATAATCAGCAAAAGCTCTGCTGGGATCAATGCTTTGCCCTGATATTTTTAATTTATTCCCCAGCCAATTCATCAGCCAATCTTCAATCGTTCCCCTTGTCTCCCCAGTTTCCCAGTCTCCAAGTCTCCCCAGTTCCCCAATCTCCAAGTCTGCTTGTTTTCTCAAAAGCTCATCCAACTCTCGGTCTTCTCCTGCAAGGGTTTGTTCTAAGTCACCGATCGCCGTTTCGTAATCCACAATAAACTCCGATGTCTTCTTAGCATTGGTGACAATGAGAGCATCAGGGTTTTTTGAGAAAGCTTGAGCAATTTTTTGCTGAAAATGCTCCTGTGTCCAGGTGATCGCCCGCTCTAATGATTCTGCCTTAGTTGAGAGAGCTTTTGATTGTAACGCTGCTAACAAAATTCCCCACATTGCTACTTCCCCACATTGCATGGCTGTCCACTGTCTGGTTTTCGCAGCATCAGAAAAAGGCGATCGCGAGCTATTGTAATAATCCTGGATTTTTTGAACAGATTCCTTCAACTGCTGATAAACGTCAGGAACTCTAAGGGTTTGGCAAAGGAACTGTTTTAATTCTTGTCGTTGATAAATCACCCGTGAACCGAGGAAAGCAGTTAAAGTTTCTGTCGGCCCTTCAAAAATCCGTAACACCCTGGCATCCCGCAGGATTTGTGGTGCGATATTGGTTTCGATATAACCCCGTCCCCCTAAAAATTGGACTAAGCTATCTGCGGCCTGCCAATAAAATTCAGGTGCGGCAACTTTACAAACAGTGTAAGCTTCAATGGGAACCTCTTTCTCCTGATCCAGTAATTGAGTGATGGTAGTTACCAATATTTCTACTGTCGTGATAGCAGTGGTTAATCCATTTAAACGAGCTAAAACCAAGGGATTATCCAGCAAACGACCTGTAGAAATCGTTCGCCGAGAACTATAGCGATGCCATAACTGAGCGCAGCGTTTCATTCCTCCCACACTTGCTGCTGCAATGGCTAAGCGTCCATACATCATGGCATCTTGAGCTACTTTCATGCCATCCCCCAAATTTCCCAATCGTTGAGACGAATTCACTGCAACATTTTCAAAATAGACGGTATTTTGTACCATGCCTCGCATTCCCATCGTCAAAGCTTCTGGCCCCTGTCGTAGTCCTGGGGTTCCTTTTCTGATTACAAAGCCGCTCATTCCCTGAAACTTTCCCTGATTATCCTGTTCTTGCACAAAAACGTTAATTATTCCCGCCCAAGCTGCCGAACCACTCCAAATTTTGGTTCCGTTTAATACCCAGTTGTCAGGGGACTGGGAAATGGCAGAAGCAGCTATGGCTTGGGGATTTGAACCAGCCCCAGGTTCGGTTAAAGCAAAGGCCGCAAGTTCTCGTCCGGTGGCTAATCTCGGTAGTAATTCTTCTTTGAGAGACTGACTACCAAAATGGAGGAGGGGACGAATCCCTAGTATATTATTTAATCCAACAAATAAAGATAATGTGGTGTCTATCGCTCCTAATTGCTCTATTATCCTCATGGTATCAGTATGATTTAACCCCAAGCCCCCATATTCAGAGGGAACTTGCATACCCAGTAATCCTTGATTACCAAAATCCAGCACGATAGAAGGCGGGATGCAGCGACGTTCATCGATGAGGCGCGAATTGATCTGTTCGTTGGCGTACTCTCTTAGCCATTGGATTAAGTTAGTCACTATAGCAGGAGACAATCCCCCCCCCTTAATAAGAGGGGAGAAGTCAGAGGGGAGATGGGGTTTTAGGGGTATGTAAGGGAGGAGATCGTCAACAGCTTGCCAACTCTCAATCACCTGAAGATGATTTTCTACATAAGCCTTTTTACAAGCCTGACGCTGAAGTTTTCCACTCGAAGTTTTAGGAATGCTACCCTGTTTAACTAAAACAATCGTATCCGTTTGTATTCCATGATTTTGAGAAATATTAGAGCGAATTGTGGCAATAAATTCTTTTAAATCTAATTTTCCTACAGATTTTTTCTTAATTTCTAATATTATTACCAGTTTTTCTTCTTCCTCAAAGGTTATGTTAGTTGCCACACAACTATGAGGACGCAAAGCTGGATGACTGCTTGCTACCGTCAGTTCGATATCTTGAGGATAATAATTATGACCACGAATAATAATCACATCTTTGAGCCTTCCTGTTACAAATAATTCCTCGTTATGCAGAAAACCTAAGTCTCCTGTTCGCAAAAAGGGCCCTTCTCCTGTATCAGCCAAATATGCTCTAAACGTATCTTGGGTTGATTGGGGTTGTTTCCAGTAACCTTGAGTTATGCTTGCCCCCGAAACCCAAATTTCTCCAACTTTTTCAGGAGAACAGGGTAATAAAGTATCAGGATCAACAATAATGACTTTTTCATTCAAGGAAGATTGACCACAACTAACAATCGGTTGCGTTTTAGCTGAGTTCGGTGTCGTTACCACCACACGATTTTCTTGCAAAGCAGCACTGTTAAGCGTATAAATTATAGGTTCTTTTAAATGGTAAGAATTTTTTGAATTATCTTTAAACTTTTTTTCTTCTGCCTTCTGCCAGCCTCCATTATGATCCCCCTGCTGTCGCCCTTGACTGATCCCTCTCCTGTCTC
>JBCDDV010000052.1:0-9413 GCA_039180145.1 Cyanobacteria bacterium P01_G01_bin.49
AAGTCTCCTGCTACCGTCCATCTCCATTCAACTAAATTGTTGGGGTCTTCTTCTGAAAAGGTGAGTGGAACTGTTTCAAAGCTGACGACGGGTAATTCTCCTGTCGGGGGTTCGGTTGGCGGCTCTGTTGGGGGTTCAGGTTCGGTCGATGCTTCAACAAGATTAAAATCTAAGACGTAGTCAACCAGTAAACCCGTTTGCTGCAACCAGAAAGTATAATCTCCACTGGGTAAAGCTCCTTCAAAACCAATTGCACCAGCACCGCTTCCTAGGGCATCAAGAATATTATCCCCAACTGCCGCAGCAGTATCAGGCCCAATATGACTATATCCTAGTAAATTAGAGACATCCGTGCCACTAGTGGGTTCGGTGAATACACTACCGCTTTGTACCGCAGCAAAGGCAATGCCATCCTCTGAACTGTAAGAATCGAGAATCACTGAGTCTAATTGAAACCCTTCTGGAACGGTTACTGTAACATACTCAACGTCACCAGCGATGGATGAGGCACTTAACGAATTGCTTCCCTCTTCTAGCGGAAATGCAAGGGGGGCCAAAGGATTATCAGTAATATCTCCATCGGTAGCTTCGTCATAGCTGGCGAAAACTCCAGAATAAGAAGCTCTGACCGTAGGAGAAAAGGCTAATTCACGGTTGACTTGACCAATGGTGTATCCTAATTGCCAGTTGCCACCCTGTTCTTGGGAACCAATTTTATAACTAGAAGCAGCTATATTAGCTTGGGTTAGCTGATGTAAATTCTCAAGAAAATCAACCCCTTTTTGTCCTTTGGCCACTTCACAGCCATAAATCAGTAAAGAAGACCCACAAAGGATGCTTGCCCAGGTTTTTAACTGGTAGCTGTATTGATCTAACGTCTCGGAGCTTAACTGACTGCTGCCAAGTTGTAGAGAACCTGACGAACCATGAGCCACTAAATGAACACTGGCGATCGCTGTTTGTTGAGAGAGAACACGGGTAATCTGTTCTACCCCATCGTGATCAGGATCGAGTAATATTACCTCTGCGTCAGGTTGTATCTCTGCTACAAGAATCTCAATTTCTTCAACAGAAGAATCGATAAAGATTAGCATTTTGGGACTCGGCGCAGATTGGCTGGGGTTGGACGGCCTTTCTAGAGTAATACTATTGTGGTTTTGCATTATTTTGTATCGTTGTGGTTAGAAATTGTTTGAGTATTTTGGCAATCAAGAAAATCTTGATATTGATGAGTTTGCTGCTAATCAACAACTGCATTGCCGATCAAGCGTAAAATTCTTCATGAGGAAACAGCAACTAATTGGTAATCCTCAATTAGTCTTTTTGGATGCTTGATCGTAAAGTTCAGTTGAAGCTTGGTTAGTCAAACAGCACCTTTCAGTTAAACTCACTGGAAAGGGTTTGGGCTTTGGACTAAACTATGTTGACTAAAATTACTGAGAAAAACTCTCAATAATTGGGTTCTCGACAAAACATATCACTTGAGAAGCTTTTTTGGCAAGTTCTTTATCTTTTTATAATCTTGTGCCGATATACTATTAGGAAATTTTATGTGTTGTTGGATTATCGTAACGATACTCACTCTGTGCAAAATTTGCACAGTTAGTTCTAAAGTTCTTCTTTCTTGTTATCCTTTTGCCTTAGACTATTGCTGACGCAGACGCTTGATATTATCTTGTACAAAAGCAGACGGAAACAGATAATTGGGATCAACGGTGGCATAAGTGGGAAGCTTGTCTGTGATTAAATCAAGGGTTACTTTTTGATCAAGAATTTGATGTTTTTTCTGATAAATGAGGTTTCCTTCTTGATCAGAAAGAGAAATAGTTAACGGAAGATCCAAATCGGTAGATTCTTGCCGCCCCAATGCCTTAGTGTAGAGCTTTTGAGCTTCTATTTGAAGCTGAATCTTAAATTTCCCATCGGGTAACGGTTCATAAAGAGCATCTGCTAACCCCACCTGATAGGTAACTACTTTAGCAAACAGTTCCTTAATGGCTGCTCTTTTAGTCAGAGGTGCTTGACTTAGAATAGCATCCTGTAAATCGAGAATCGTTCCATAGGGGGCCGGTTGGTAACGATGAGCTTGGAAAAACTCTTGTATCCCGGCAAGTAAAGCATCCTGTCCGATCTGATCTTCAATCAATTCAAGAATCATTCCCCCCTTATGACGGGCAATGGGCAACTCATTGTACACTTCAGTCAAAGAAGGCTCTTGGAAATCGATTTTACCAAGCTGACGAAAGAAATCACGCATCTGCTGTTTTTTTGCCAGTTCTTGCTCTTGGGGGGTGCGACGGGAGCGTTGATAGAGGGAACTAGCATAGGCACTGAGAGACTCCCGAATGGTCATTCCCCCTGCGACATCAGCCACAATTATTTGATCTTCCCACCACGCATGAGCTAAAAGATAAGTTAACCAATCAATAATATTTTCCTTACCCAGTCCTTTCGCCTCATTTTTCCAGACCAAGACTTCGGGAATGCCGATGGTTCCTCCTTCAGAAAAGACCATGCCATCGTAGTAAACAGATTCTACTACCCTAACTTGGTCAAAAGGATAAGGGCCAAAGGTTTTTTCGTAGAAATCAAGGGCTTTTCCAATATGGGTAGCCATTAATTTCACATTCGCTTCGTGTTGGGGATGATAATAAATCTCAATAGGAACCCGATAATTATTATCTCGATAAATACCATAACGACCCGAATAAAGAGTAAATTTACCCCGATCACGAGTAGTAGAACGGTAATGGAAATAGTTGCGATCGCCGGCTTGCCATTGCTTGACTAATTGACCTGCTGTCACTACCCTTTGATCAGCCGAGGTACTCACTGTAATATCAGTGCTACCCCAACCCAAATGAGTCACTGTCAAACCTTGGGAAAGTCCTGTCGGATCGTCATGACGGCGCATCCGTTCTTCTAAGGGAGGTAAATCTAACTTATCTCGCAGCCATGCTTTTTTATGCTCTACCATTTTCGTATAACCGACAAAAGGTAGAATGAAGGGGCTGTATAAATTGGTGCCATTGCCGACGACATCGTTGGGATAAATCATATAGACATCATCGCTATCAACCTGGTTACGAAATCCCCTGGAAGGTTCTGTTTGGGTGGTAAATTGCAAAGTTTGGCTTTTTCCAGGCATTAAGGGGGTTTCTAAGGTGTAGATGTAATAACCCCACTTAGGATGGGCTTCTTTCAACCTTGCCCCTGGATAGGATACCTCTCCTAGTTTTAAGTTGATGAAAGTGATCAGATGAATTTCTTTGATGGGGGACTGGGTATGATTTTCTAACTTGTATTGCCCATTGGCAATAAAATAACCCTGATCAGGATAGAGATCGACCGTTACCTCCGTATTGGTCACCACTGGCATAGGCAGATTTTCGTATTGTTTAAACCGTCTTTCTATTTCTGCTGCCGTTTGTTCTTTCCCAGGAGGCTGATATTCATTGACTACCATCGTATTGTAACCAATCCAGCCCCCAACCCCTGCAAACAGCACGATTAAAGCTGCTAACGTGCGTTTTACCCCGATACTTGATTGCTGCCAGGCTTTTTTCCAGGTAGATAGCATTTTCCCTGAAGGGATGCCACGAGGCCAAATAAGATAAGCTACCACCATCAAAATTGCTCCCCCAATTCCCCAGTAAAGGGTATACCAGAGATGTCCCGTCAGTAAGTTACCGTAACCATTCATCAAGGAATATTCAATATCATTGGTAGCGGCAAAGCGATAGAGGTTGTGATAAAGACCAAACCCATCTAAAGGAATCTTCGAGAGGGAAATAGCGATCGCCAGTGCCATTCCTGCATATTTTTGACGAGTAACAACTTGTGTAAACAGAGCAAGTACCGCAATCAAGTAAAAATAGGGCCCATGTTCAACAAAAAGCATCTGAAAGTACAAGGGCAACTCGAAGTCGTAGTAACCACTAATTGCTTGATAACTGATCATTACCCCCATCGCTAGCAGTAAATTAAGGGTGATAATGATAAACAGTGCTGTAAGCTTTGAGAGTAATAATACCCCATTGGAAATAGGAGTCGCATCCACCACATCCTGTAAACGGAGTTGGCGATCGCGCCAGACTAATTCTGCTGCATAAATTACGATAATGGCAAAAAGAATATATTCAAGATAAATATTAGCCGCATGAATCAGCAGATCCGTACTAGGGGTTGAATAGTTAAACGAACGAGTTCCTAGGGCAGTCATTACCAGTGTCACTAAACCAAAAGCCGTTAGTAATAAAAAAGCCCGTCCTTTCAACACCCATACCGTCTCAAACCAACTACGATAGACCCATTGCCCAAAAAACCTTTTGAGATCGGAAACGTCTCCTTGTCTCCCTTGTCCCCCTATCTCCCTGGTCTCCCTATCTCCTTGTCCCCCTTGTCCCCCTATCTCCCTTGTCCCCCTATCTCCTTGTCTCCCCAAACTCTCCCTTCTCTTTTTCAGAACTTTAGGCGATCGCTTGAGCATTTTCATAGAATAGGTATGATAACTCCAAACCCAAGCGACTAAGCCAATACCGATCCACACCAAACGGTTCCAAAAGAGGGTTTTCGTTAAAGTCGGCACTAAGGTATTATGTTGATAAACTGTCCAACCCAATCTTGTTTCTTCAAAAGCGTGAAAACCAAAGGGATCTAACATCGCCCAGAGACGATACTGCCCAAAATTAATGACTTCCATTCCCACCATCATCAAAGAAGCGAGATAAAGCATGACCAAAACAATAGCCCCTGCATAAGTAATAGCAAGGTTTCGTGTTCGTGATGCCAACAAAAAGGCAATGGCAGAGGCTAAAAATAGATTGGGGATTACAAATAAAATATAGCTGAGAAAATAAGCTTCCAGACGAAATGGCCCCAGCGCATAAGGGTTAAGTCCTGGCATCAGAGTTCCTAGGATAGTACCAGGAAGATAACCAGAAAAAGCCAAGAGGGTTACCCCAAAAGCAGCCAGGAAGCGAATTCCCAAATAATTCCACTTATGGATAGGGGTAGCGAGAATTAAAGCTTCCATGCGGTAATTGGCATCTCGCACAAAGGTTTCTGCCACAAAAGCCGAGGCTGCTAAAATACCAAAAATAGTGTACCAAATAGTCGTTTGAAAAATCTGAGAAGGACTATTGATATAAAAAAATGCTTGACCTTGAGAAGCATTAGACACTGAGTCGACAAAAGCAATGGCAAAAAATAAAATGGCGATAATCCAAAAAGTGGGACGACGCAAATGGTAAAAGATTTCAAACTGCAGGATAGGAAAAATTGCTTGTTTCATCTTTGATCTTTATCTAAAGTAGGTTGGGTTAAACAATCACGAAACCCGACAAAACCTTAATTAGCGATTAATATTGAGTTTCATTCTACTACCCAACAATATCTACCAAACTATGTAGCGATCGCTAACTAACTTTACCATAGGTTTGATTATGATAAGATTTCAAGAACTTGATTATTTTTTCTATAATTCTTGATTAAAGTGTTTTGGTTTCTTTTCTGACTTTAAAATACTCTCCAATCATCCTGAGATTATTATACGATAAACTTCATGCCTACTTTTTTTTTGATTTGGTTTGGTCAGATGGTATCAACCATCGGCAGCTATATGACGGTATTTGCCTTGACCATATGGATTTGGCAACTTACCCATTCAGCAACGGCATTAACGTTAGTGGGTTTTTTTGCACAAGTGCCCCGAATTTTTGTCACACCCCTTGCTGGCATTATTGTAGACCGCGTTAATCGCAAATATTTGATGATTTTAGGCGATTTGGTGGCTGGTATCTGTACCATAGCGATCGCCCTTCTTCATATAACGGGAAATTTACAAATTTGGCATCTTTACCTAGCAGTGGTTATTTATGGAGGTTTTGGTCAGCTTCAGTCCCTGGCTTACTCAACTTCCATTGCTGTGATGGTTCCCAAGAAAAATTATACACGAGCCGAAAGTCTTGTGGCAGCAGTAAATTATGGTTCAGCAATTATTTCCCCTGCTTTAGCGGGTCGTCTTTATCCTACCATCGGCTTGCAAGGTATTATTTTGATCGATCTGATCACCTTTACTGTTGCGTTAACAACGCTATTTTTCGCCAAAATTCCTCAACCAACTTTGACAGAGACTTCTCCTTCGGAAACTGTTACGCAAAAATTAACCTTTGGCTTGCGCTATATTTTCGCTAAACCGAATTTGGTGGCGATGGTCATTGCATTTTCCCTATTTGCTATGGCTAGCGACATGGGCAAAGCTCTATATAGTCCCATGATTTTGGCCCGTTCTGGAGGAAGTTCGGAGGTATTAGGCAACGTGACCGCTGCGGCTGGCATTGGGGGAGTGCTGGGGGGTATCCTACTGAGTATCTGGGGAGGGTTTCCCCGTCGTATTCACGGGATGTTAGTGGGATTTATGGGCGCAGGATGCTTTAAAGCAGTGCTTGGTTTAGGCCAAACCCCTTTCGTTTGGATGGGGGGACATTTCTTCGCATCTCTGAATATTCCACTGTTTTATAGTTCTAGTAATGCGATTTGGTACTCTAAAGTGCCGCCGGCAGTACAAGGAAGGGTTTTGGGGGCAGATCAAACCATCGGGTTAATTATTGCTTCTGGCGCGACATTGATTGCCGGGCCTTTAGCGGACAATATTTTTGAGCCAGCCATGCAACCTAACGGACAACTGGCATCTTTTTTTGGCTGGCTGTTCGGATCAGAGTCGGGGTCAGGCATTGCTTTACTCTATACCATAACAGCAATTTGGATGTTTTTAGTAGGTTTAGGCGGCTATGGATTTCGGACACTACGGGAAGTAGAAACCAGCTTGCCAGATCATGATAAATCCTTAGTTGAATAATATAAAAAGAGGTTGATTAAATGGAAACCATTGCTGATATTTATGAACTTTCCCCTATGCAACAGGGAATGCTTTTTCACTCGTTGTATAATCCCTTATCGGGAATGTATTGTGAGCAACGGAGTTGTTTACTGAGTGGAAATCTGTCAGTATCAGCATTTAAACGGGCATGGCAACAAGTAATTGATCGCCATACAATTTTGAGAACTGCTTTTCATTGGGAAGAGTTAGAAAAACCCTTACAAGTCGTCTACCAAACAGTAGAACTGCCTTGGGTAGAGTACGATTGGCGTGAGCTAACAGCATCAGAACAACAAGAAAAATTAGCCGCTTTTCTGGCAGCAGAACAACAACAGGGCTTTGACTTAAATAACGCACCTCTAATGCGTTGCGCGTTAATGCAGGTACGAGAAGATGCCTATTATTTTGTGTGGAATTATCATCACTTACTATTAGATGGTTGGTGCAATGGAATTTTACTCAAAGAAGTCTTTGCTTTTTATGAAGCCTTTCACCAAGGGCAAAGCTTATTGTTAAAGCCGTCTCGTCCCTATCGAGATTATATTGCTTGGTTACAACAACAAGATCGAGAGCAAGCAGAAGTATTTTGGAGGAAAACCTTAAAAGGATTAAGTACACCTACCCATTTAGGCATCGGCAATAACTCTTCTTCTGAAAATCGTAATGAGCAATATTATCAATTCTCAAATGCTTTAACAGAAGCCCTACAAACCCTCATTCAACAACACCGTTTAACCCTCAATACTCTATTTCAAGGGGCTTGGGCTTTATTGTTAAGTCGATACAGTGGAGAAACTGATATTATTTTTGGGGCAACGGTTTCAGGTCGTCCCCCTTCCCTAACAGATGTTGAGTCAATGGTAGGGTTGTTTATCAATACCCTTCCTGTTAGAGTCCAAGTGAAAGCAGAAGCCTCATTACTGCCTTGGTTACAAACCCTACAAATACAAAATATTGAAAAAGAACAGTATAGTTATAGTTCCTTAATTGAAATTCAGAAGTGGAGTGAAATTCCCAGAGGAACCCCCTTATTTGAGAGTTTAGTCATCTTTGAAAATTATCCTATCTCCCTCGATAAAGCGTTGCAGGGATGGAGTGATCATTTAACTATTAGTGAAGGGCAGGGGGTAGAAAAAACAAATTATCCTCTGACTCTATCGGTACTTCCAGGATCGCCTCTGGCATTGCGAATTAGTTATGATAGCGATCGCTTCTCTTCAGAGAGTATGACGCGCTTATTGGGACATCTAGAAATCCTATTAACAGGCATTGTCCAAAACCCAGAACAACAATTGTGGCAACTTTCTTTACTGACTCCGTTTGAACAAGAACAGTTAACGATTCAGGGGAATGAGGAGCAGGGAGCAGGGAGACGGGAAGACTGGAAGATTCCGATTCATCAGCTATTTGAAAGGCAAGTCAAGAAAACTCCAGAAGCGATCGCCCTTACTTTTGAAAATCAATCCTTAACCTATCAACAACTGAATCATAAAGCCAATCAACTCGCCCATTATCTTCAACAACTAGGGATAAAACCCGAAACCCTAGTAGGCATTGGTTTAGACCCCTCAATAGAAATGGTTGTCAGTTTATTAGCCATACTCAAAGCAGGAGGAACTTATTTACCCTTAGATCCGAATTATCCCGCCCAACGCCTCACCTTCATGGTGGAAGATTCAAAGATTGCCTATTTAGTGACGCGATCCCTCCGATCCCCCCTACCCCCCTTGCTAAGGGGGGATCAAATAGAAAGTAATCAAGACCTACAATGGATAATTGATTTAGATCAAATCCAAACACAAATCAATCAACAACCCACCACAAATCTTGAGACAAAAATAAACCCCCAAAATCTCGCCTACATCATCTACACCTCTGGGTCAACTGGAGTTCCCAAAGGGGTACAAATCCCTCACCACGCCTTAAGTAACTTCCTGCTGTCAATGAGTCAAAAACCTGGACTCACACCAGAAGATACCCTATTATCTGTTACCACCCTTTCGTTTGACATTGCCGCCTTAGAACTCTACTTACCCTTAATTGTGGGGGCCAAATTAGTCTTAGTTTCGCGTACTCTAGCCCAAGATGGTATGGAGTTAGCCCAACAGTTAGAAAATCATCAAGTAACCTTTATGCAAGGAACACCAGCAACTTGGAAACTATTACTCGCATCAGGATGGCAAGGAAAGCAAGATCTAACTATCTTATCTGGGGGAGAAGCCTTAGAACTAAGGTTAGCACAACAATTACAACAAAAGTCAAAAGCCGTTTGGAACTTATATGGGCCAACCGAAACCACCATCTGGTCATCAGTGTATCAAGTCACTTCAGACAAGGTGAGGTTAGGAAAACCCATTGATAACACACAATTTTATGTCTTAGATAGAGATTATAATCCTGTCCCGATTGGTGTACCAGGGGAATTGTATATCGGTGGGATGGGAGTAGCTAGGGGCTATTTAAACAGACCAGAATTAACAGCAAAAAGGTTTATTCCTAGTCCTTTTGATGCCCCCCCAGACCCCCCCCCCCC
>JBCDDV010000053.1:0-9322 GCA_039180145.1 Cyanobacteria bacterium P01_G01_bin.49
ATCTCTAAACGAATAGATTGATTTTCATTTTGTGCCAGTTGATGCAATATTGATGGCGATAAATCAATTCTTGATCGCAACAAGCTTAATTGAACGTTAATACTTTTGTCTTCTGCAAGCTGTTGAGCTATTTCTTGTGAAATACTAAGATTTTGTGCCACAGTTTGGCGAATCGTTTCATCTTCATCTTTAGCTAATTTTTCTAATACTTTGATAGGAGTTTTACGGTTTTTAGCGACTAAGAGTTTGGCGTTTTGATCGCCTGTTTCTAAAACTTTGGCTAAAGCATAAGGACTATCGGTTCTTTTAGCTAAAATTTGATTGACTTGCTGAATTTCTTTTTCTTTTTGTATTATCAGTTGAATTTCATAAATAGATTGGAGGTCAAGATTAGGATTTTTTAATACTGCTTCAGCTACCCCATAACTACTTTTAGATAAAGCTAATTCTTCTAACAAAACAATAGGAGTATTGGGATTTTTGGCTACTTCTACCAAGGTATGAGAAAGTCCAGAAGAATTTTCTATCTGTTCAACAGTTTGTTTGAGAAGATGAATTGGACAATTAGGATTTTTTACAACTTGCTGTAATCCTCCCAATCCTCTACTTGCAATTTTTTCTAATATTTCTAATGGCGTTGAAGGATTTTTGGCGATCGCTTCGCGGATATTACTATAACCAGATGATAGTGCTTGTTCTAAATATTCTTTGCGTCGATCCTCTGGTACTGCTGGATTACAACCGAGTGCGAGTCTTAAGGAAGCGTCTTTAACTCGGCGATTATCATCAGATTTTTCGCGATATCTTTCCCACAGGTGATCGCGTGTACCAGCTAAAGTAGATGGATTACCTAATAAAGCTGTGACGATAGCTTTTCCACTGCGATCGTTTTCGTGAGACATTCCAATTAGCATTAACAAACCATAAAGGATATAGGTAGGTGGTAGATTTTGAAGAAAGTCGGCTTGATTAATTTTGCTATTTTCTAAACCTTGACTTAACCAAACTCTGTCTTGACGAGGAACCCCTCCACTCAATCCCATAGCTGGCATCATCATCATTGCCATTGACTTTAGCTGCTGAATTTCAGTTTCGCCTAAAGAATCTATTACTTTTTGCCAATCATCTAAAATTGGTTTTATAAATGCTTCATCTTGTCTTAACCAAAACAGTATTTCTTCTGGAGATTGATAGTGATCGATAAAATTAATAATTTTATCGATTAAAGATGGGGAAGCATTAGGAATAATTTGACTGAGTTTGGTCAAAACCGAACTCATTGAAGATAGTTTGCTAGCTAATTTTTCCAAGATTTGGCTAGGAGTATTAATATCGGCAGCAATTTCGATTTTGATTTTATCTTCAATTCCATCTTCTGTTAATTCTTCGAACAACCTTAATTTCAAATTTTCTGGAGTTATTGGATTTTGAGTTGCACCTAGTTTAATTTTGAGATTGGGATACTGAATTATTTTTTCTATGATTTCCTCCGATACTTGAGGATGCTTGGCAATATCGATTAAAAATCTCAGATCGTCTTGAATCCATTTTTCTAAAATCTCAGGCTTTGGCTGATGGCTACGGTTAGCTAACTTAGCTTTTCTCATCTCATCTAAATCCACATCAGCAAATTCAGCTAAGATCCAGGCTGGTGTGTTTGGTTGTTGGAGTAGAAAACACCGTATTCCAGAATATTGGTTTCGTAGTTGGTGGTCGGGGGATAAGGCAATACTTTTGTTTAATCGTTGGTAAAACTTTTCTAAAATACTCGCTGGTAAATTATCGCGAGACTTAATTACACTTTGCTGAGTATCGAACAAATTGTGTAAAATCTCTTCTGTAGCGTTGGGATGCTTGGCTACTAACGCTTGCATCTCTTTACTAGAATATTCTGCTAATACATTTAAAACCGTTGCCGGGGTAACAGGGTTTTTGGCTACGGCTAATTGAATCTTAAATACTTTATCCCCTGCTAACTTTAATAACGTCCCTTCTAAAGCCGAGGGGTTTTGGGCTACTGCAAGCCTAATCCAATCCCAATTACTATTACTCAGATCGTCTAGCTGTTGGCTATGGGTATCCCAATTACTTGCTACCTGATGTTGACCTTTAACTAACTCAACCAACTCTGGAGGGCAATTGGGGTTGTATTCTACGGCGATGCGTATAGATAACTCCAGATCGCCGATTAATTGTTCTAATACTGCTGATGGAGTATCGGGAGATTCTGCAACCTGCAAGCGGGGTTCTAAACTAGTTTCTTGTGCTAATCTGGCTAGTAGCTGTATGCGATCGCGCTGACTTAAATAAGGATTATTCAAACCCTGAATCAAATATTCTGGGGGTACGTATTCACTGAGAAAATAAACGGGTAAAGGAGCAATTTTCAGCAGTTCTGCTGCTAGATTGTCGTTTTGACCTAGATGGCGAGACTTTAATCTATTTTCTACCGCTTCTTGACAATCCCCTATTAATTCCCCTGCATAATTAACGTGCATTTGTGCTGCTTCGGCTACCTCTGGGCGATCGCTTTTTGCCAACACTTCTAATAAATTTCGAGATGTTTCGGGGTGATTGGCTACAGCAATCTGTAAGGCTGTGTCTTCGGTCAGAATTGCTTCAGGAGAATTACTATAAGCCTCTAAAACCTTAAGATCGACAAAAATTAATCTTTCCATAAGAAATAAGAATAAGTATATATTTTGTTAGTATAAAAATACTATCGAACAATCACTCGCTCGATATTCTATAGATATTTTTCCCAATTTATGTAGTTTTCTTTATACTTCTTGAGCAATTGTCAATATTTCTTTTAATTCTGATTCATTCAAGCGATCGCTTTTTGCAACGGAACCCCTTCAACTTTACTGCACTTGATAGCTTGGCGATCGCACCTGGGATCTTCACTAATAAAGTGTCCCGTATTCGCATCTCTGTTGGGTTTCACTTCGTTTAACCCAACCTAAGAAACCCTCTCTTGAAATGGACTGGATTTTACCTCAATCTGCTTAGCCTGAACTCAGATTATTATATGATCTATCAAGAATTTCCAAATGTTCTCTTACTCTTTCACGGGTAATTTTTCCATCTATTGCTGGTGGCGATAATTGCTGTAAAATATACCACATCGATTCATAATAATCTGCTTGTCTTTCATCTTCCCAATTGGGGTGAATATAAATATTCTCAATATCATCTGAAGTTAGAAATGAGGCCCAATCAGAAAGTTCTTGTTCATTAATTTTCTGGTTTAAACAACAATTAAGCATCCAAGATACGTGATTAGGAGTTACAATTACTTGTACTTGTTGATTTTCACTCATCACAATTTGGCTACTAGCTATTTCCTGTTTCGCTTCTTTTGGCAGAATTTCTCCTAATAAAACTTTTTGGTATATATCAATTTGTTTTTTCATTTTTTTATATCAAATTTAATCTTCAAAATCATTCTTTGGGGGATATAAGGCAACCATAATATCAATAGGAAAATAGTCTACGAAATCTGCAATCTCACTATATAAACTCTTTCCTTTTTTGCAACAGTAAACCAATACCTTATTCACTAATATTTAATTGATTAACGAGAGTTAAAAGTTCTGCCTCCGAAAACTCGAATTCTGAACCCTCCCCCATGACAGCAATCTTTTGAATGATTTTGTCTAGTTCCAAATCAATTTCACGATATCGATCTATGATCAGTAAATATGCCCATTGAGACAGTCCCATGACATCATATCCTCTCTCAAGTTGTTGTTTCAGTTCTTGTGCAAACTGTTTTTTTGTATATGTCATCGTCCTACTGCTTTATTCTCAGTCAGAGACTTCCAGTATAACTTTTTGATCATAAAAAACATCAATAAAGCCCGCGATTAAACGGGCTAAATCAAAAACAATAAACAAGCTTCAATGATTACGTAATCGCACAAGGTTTTGTTTCATGACTGCGGGGACAGGTTTCTAAATCTTCTGTAACCGGGTTTTCAGGATTTAAACCAATCCAAGCGTCAACTTTTTCTACATCAAAACCAACTCGATAAACGTCTCCCACTTGAATTAAAGGACGACGAATTAATAGCGGATCAGCTATCATAAACTGTAGTGCTGTTTCTGCATCCAAACTATCGGGAATTACCTCACCTGATTTAATACGAGGTGCGCTGGGATTAAACCAAGAAGAAACAGGTAACTCACCAAAAAAGGGACGCAATTTATCGGTAGTCCAAGACTCAGTTAACAAACTGCGTGCATCTAAGTCATGACCGGCTGCCAGAAGTAGATTTTTTTGTTTGGTGTTGTTTTTACACCCTGGTTTTTCGTAAAAAATAACCTTAGCCATTGTTTTTCAGAGAAGCAAGATAGTGTTCTTCGAGAAGTTCTGTGATGGTTTTAGGATTAGGTTTACTATGTCTAGATTTGCCAGGCATTAAAATTAAATTAGGAGCCTTACCACAACGCTTTTGACAGCTAGTTTTTTCAATAGTTACGTGATCTTCTAGCCCTAAATTGCACAAGGTTTTTTGTAGCGTACGATAAAGTTCTCGTCCACCTCTCTTGGCACAATCAGACTTATTACATAATAAGATTTTACCTTTTTTTGGACAGGTTTTCTGCTGATTGGCTGGTGTTATTCCTAAAGAATCTTCTGTCTTACATTCTAAATTACAACTAAGACGATTCACCTCATACGCTTTTAATTTTAACTTGGTAAAGCTACCTTTAAATTGTTGCTCTCCTGTGATAGAAATCCAGTCACCAGGAATCAAACTTAACCCTTGGGAATTACGTAAACTCTTATCGAGTTTGACCCGTAATTCCCGTTCGCCAACCGCCAATCTTAAGGATTTTGATTGACCATTGGACTTATGAATAAAGCCGACAAATTGCCCTTCCAATTGAAAAGAAGAGGTTTGATGAGAATGAACTGAAACCATGACTAACTTCCTTAAGAAATCTCATTAGAGAATTGTGTGACAAGCGATCGCCAAACAAAAGGCGGGGGGAGTATGGAAAATAGGAGAACCAAAAGGCGATGATTAACCACTAACCACTAACTATTAGCTCCTCCTACACTCCTGTTGCGTAGCACGGACTTTTGTCCGCCCTTCTACACTCCTACACTCCTAAAAATTATTAAAGCTTTTTCGCATCGAATGTTTGGGGCAACTTAGTATCATCAGTAAGTTGAGAAAATTCTAACTCCCAACCATTGGCTAAAGTCAAAATTTTGCCTTCGCCGCTAACTGTTTGCTTAACGACTGCTTCTTCCAAATCTTTTTTAGGAACATAAACAGATAAATGCCCCTGATCATCGCTGCGCAACATGACCTTCATGGAAAAACTCCTGATTAGTTAATTGTTGATAGCGCTATTCACTATGAAGACTTAATCAGTGTAGATGCCTCTTCAACCGTGTCTACAGTTTCGTCAAGATCATCATCATCAGTATCGATGAACGGTTCTTCAGCAGGAAGTAACTCTTTGTAACGACAACCTACAACGTAACCTTTTTCAAGGAAATGAACAGCATAAATGTAATAACTTTGGAGATAGGTTCCAATACCAACCACGTAACCAACCTCTCCTTTTTTCGCTAAGGTTTCTCCCACTTCTTTGCCAGGAAAAGTCCCGTCATTGCGAATCATTTTACGAAGACGAACTTTCTGCTCCATTTCAAATACAGGGGGATCATTAAGTTCGATTTCACCTGGATTATACAATCCCATGAGACATTCTCCTATTAGGTACTAAATCAATTAATTCTTCAACGGTTAGACTCCGTTTCATCTGAACCGATAAATGACGCACTGCCTCTAACACAACCTGAGACTCTTCACGGTCTAAACTAATACCATGTTGATTCAAGAGGTTAGCGACGAGATGCCGTCCTGAATGTTTTCCCACCACTAAACGACGTTCCCAACCCACCTCTTCAGGGGAAAAGGGTTCATAGGTGTGAGGATTTTGCAGAACACCGTGAGCATGAATACCTGATTCATGAGCAAAGACATTATCACCAACGATCGCTTTCCAAGGGGGAAGTGCTACCCCAGATGCTTCGATTACCAGTTGAGATAATTCCCGTAAGCGAGAAGTATCTAATCCCAAATCAAGTTTATACAGTTGTTTGAGAGTCATGATCATCTCTTCGAGAGCCGCGTTTCCTGCTCTTTCTCCCAACCCATTGACTGTTGTGTTAACTGATACGGCCCCTGCTTGTAACCCCGCTAAAGCGTTAGCAGTGGCTAGTCCAAAATCATTATGGGTGTGCATTTCCACAGGAATATTTAGAGATTTGACCAGCTTTCCAACTTTTTGAGAAGTCGTTAAAGGATCAAGGATGCCGACTGTATCACAAAAACGGAAACGAGAGGCTCCTAATTCCTGAGCAAATTGAGCAATCTCTAATAAAAAGTCCTCATCAGCACGGGAGGAGTCTTCGGCCCCAACCGACACAAATAATCCTTTGTCTAAGGCAAAATTGAGGGTATTTTTAAGTCTTTCAAAGACAAGGTGAGGGTTTCCTTGAAACTTAGCCTTAATTTGCACCTCAGAAACGGGGACAGAGACATGAACTCGCTTGAGTCCACAGGTAAGGGAAGCTTCGATATCAGATCGTACCGCACGATTCCAACCTAATAAGGCAGTTTTTAGACCCAGGCGAGCAATTGTCCGAATTGATTCTGCTTCGCTACCTCCCATGGCCGGGATGCCCACTTCCAACTCAGGAATACCAATGGCATCAAGAAGAACAGCAATGGCCATTTTTTCAGCAGCACTAAAGACAATGCCAGCAGCTTGTTCTCCATCCCGTAGGGTCGTATCATTAATATGGATATGATTCATGACTTAACTCCTCAGATCGGCAGTGAATTAGGGCAACTGAAATTGAACTTGAGCATCCAACCAGTCCCAGATTCGTTGGAGTTGTACCAGTGAGATCAAGCCATATTGCCAGAGAAGCATGGGGATGGGATCGCCTGGCTGATGTCGGTTATTGAGAGCAACAGCAAGATCATCCCGTGAAATGGCGAGTTCTTGTTGTAAAAATTGACTGAATTCGTTAGAAATTGAATTATGTTCCATGACAGCACTGAAAAGTCAGTTATCAACAAACCAATACAATGATTGGTAATTTGTAAGAGTGGTAACTGAGAATTTTGCCAAAAAGCTTGGGGGAGAGAAAAAGTCCAACTTGATCAATAACAATTAGCTCTGTTTGGGGAGAGAAAACCCAGACAGAGGATGAAATCATCATCAATATTCTCAGTTTTGGTAAGACTTAGTAGAATCAGAATAAACAGTTTCCCAACATCGCTCTAGCCAGTCCACCAACTCTTGGCGAGAGGCGATCGCTCCGTAGACAGCACTGCGAAGTAAAATAGCATGGTTGCCATGTTCTATTTCTACCCACAAAGAGCCATCATCAGGACACCAACAGGGAATCATTAATTCTTGAAGGCGATTGTGGACGATCCAACGTTCACTGCGAGAAACTTTCTCAACTTGACTGATTAACGCATTAGGATGGGATGGTGTCATCATAATTGTAAGGAAGGGTCAGTGTAGTTTTTGTATCTTTTGTTCCAATTCTTCAATTCGGTCAAATAATGTCCGAATGATTTGGCCCTCAACATCGGGTAATTTGCCATGTTCTAAGGGGCAACCCCGACCACTGCGGGAGATAATTCGACCAGGGACTCCTACCACGGTGCAATCGTTGGGAACACTGCGTAACACAATAGAACCCGCACCAATACGCACATGATTACCAATGTCGAGGTTCCCTAAAACCTTCGCACCGGCTCCCACAATGACGTTATTCCCTAGGGTGGGATGGCGTTTACCAGTTTCTTTTCCTGTCCCACCGAGGGTAACATTTTGGTAAATGAGGCAATAATCTCCAATAATGGCAGTTTCTCCAATCACCACACCCATTCCGTGATCGATGAAGACTCCTTGGCCAATGGTGGCACCAGGATGAATTTCAATTCCTGTGAATAATCGGGCAATATGGGAGAAAAACCGAGGAATAAAGGGGATTTGTTGATGCCATAGCCAGTGGGAAATTCGATGGATACCTAAAGCGTGTAATCCTGGATAGCAACACACCACTTCTAACCAATTACGGGCTGCGGGGTCTCTTTCAAAAATAATCTGAAAGTCTTGCCACAGGGATTTTAAAAGGCTAGTCCGAGAAGTACGCGGTTCAGAATTAGGGCTGTCTGACGGACTTCCACGACGCTCTCTGACAGGGAGTGATCCAAACATTAAATTCCGTGCTTTCGCATAGACTTAGTTGTTATGCTTATACCAAGTGACCTTATTTCTCAGTTGCTTGTTGAGGTGAGTCAAGTTTATTAAACTTATTAGCTTTCTACTCAAACTAACGTAACCTTAATTTAACAGGCATTTAAGCCAGTTAAAGAAAATTTTTTGGGTTGGGGAGCGATTATTTTCGAGAAGAGGTGACAGTATTTTAAGGAATAGGGTTTTGTATTTATGCACTCAGCCTCTAAACATTTCTAGACAAGGTTTTTAGCTGTTATAGATGCTCATTCTAGCAAGGGAATAAAAGGACTCAAAATTAAGAAAGGATAAAAGGGTTAAAAGTCTTGCTAGATAAGGATTATGGTGATTTTCTTCCCTAAAATTTACTGAGTTTTTGGGAGCATCAAATCTTATGAGCAAAAAATGTTACATTGGATACAGAATTGAATTCCGTGACAGCACTGAGAAGGCTTGGAATGTTGACTCGGTGTTTTTTTTGAGAGGTAATTCGGAATGGAGTGATGAGGGGATGAAGTGAGACAGGGAGGGCTTCGGAGTAGGGTAAGAAAATGAACAATGAACGATGAACGCCTACCACCCCTATTTTGAGTGTAAGATGATCGGGTAAAAACATTGAGCATAAGGGAGTCAAAGCCTTACGTGATAAGACTTAGAACCTGAGTACAGAAATACCCGACTCCCTCTGTAAAAATACTGTTGCCACACCTCAAAAATACCTAACCCCGGCCCCCACAAAAAAAAGTAGCGACCTCGAACCCAGAGTGCGCTAAGGTTTGAGAATTTGAGTACAGTCTAAGTAATTTAATGAATCTGAACCCACTCAAATTGGCCTAGCCCCAAACCGAGGGGGTGGTATAACTATTGTAACGCCGAAGACATACAGTTCATTGTTTTACCCTTTGCTCTTTAAAGTTAGTGACTATTCCTCTTAAGTCACGCTTTCGTTACCCTCTAACTCCACGGAATTCAATGTTACAATCTACTGGTCTAATCAACGCTGACGCATCTACGGCTAAGAAAGCGACTCCAATGG
>JBCDDV010000054.1:0-9299 GCA_039180145.1 Cyanobacteria bacterium P01_G01_bin.49
CGGAATCTTTTTATATGTTATTAAATCAACATACGCTTCTATCTACTAAATTGATTTTAGCTATCGCAATTTTATTTGGTATTTTTACTGGGTTAACTCCAAAAACCTTTGGGGCTACCTTGCAAAGAGAAACCGATAAAATGATCAAAAAAGATGCAACTGTTGAGAAGTTTACCCTGAAAATTTCTATTAGTTCTGAGCTTTTAAGTAACTTAGTTGCTGCTGAAAAGTCTATCTCTAGTTTATCTGCTGGTGAATCAACGGTTGACTTGATGACCGAAACAGTTTTAGAACCATCCTCTTTGTATTTTGACTGGATTATCTCTTCTTTAACGCAATTAAACCAAGTAACAAGTCATCAATTTGGTGATGTTCCTACTTTGCTTCCAGTCGATGCTTCTCATATCCATAAAGATCTTGATAATTTTGAAGCAACTTCAATCAAAGAACTCACTCAACCTGTTGGCTCAAATATTTTATCTCCCATTCCTTCAGAAAATACTCAAGGAGGGACTCAAGCAAGTCTACTGTCTCAAGGAGATCAATGGGGAGATGCTCAAATTGATATTTTCTTTGCCTCACTTCCTGAAGCAGAATTGACCAATGTGAATACTTTCACGGGAACGGTTGACAACACAAATTCCTCTAAGATGGTCGAGCAAATAGATCAAAGCCTAGACCTTAACATTGATACTCAACTTAATCTAATGCCAACAGAAATATTTCGGGCCAATAAAGAGTCTTCTACTCAGAAAGGGCATTTGTAAGGAAATTCAATGGATTTTAAGCAACTCAAGGCTAATTTATTGAACGGGGAAAAAATTCAACCTTTCCCGATCTATCAGTTTGAGTCAGTGACATCTACCAATGAGATTTCCTGGAAATTATTGGATCAGGGAAATGCTCCTCCTTTTGTGGCGATCGCCTCTCAACAAACAGCAGGAAGGGGTCAATGGGGAAGAACTTGGAATTCTCCTCCTGGGGGATTATATCTGTCAATGGCGTTTGATTTGGACATTCCAACGATTAACGCTGCTCATTTAACCTTATTTAGTGCTTGGGGAATTGCTCAGGAATTACAAGGTTATGGCCTTCCCATTAAACTCAAATGGCCCAACGATCTAATTTTACAAGGAAAAAAATTGGGCGGTATTAAAACTGAAATTCGTAGCCAACAGGGTACGATTACTCAAGGTATTATTGGCATTGGGATTAATTGGGATAATCCAGTCCCGAAAACAGGTATTAATTTACAATCTTTTCTGAAAAATCAAGAAACCTGTCTTATCACTTCTTTAGAAGCATTAGCAGTCATGACGATTAACGGAGTGTTGAAGGGTTATCAATATTACCTTTCTCAAGGGGTTGAAGCTTTGCTGAGTAGTTATTTAGAAATTTTAGATAGCGTAGGACGTACAGTGCTTATTGAAGGGGTGACAGGGGTGATTATAGGCGTAACCTCTCAAGGAGAATTAAAAGTCTGTTTAAAGTCCCCAGGGGCAAAAACCGAAATCAATTTACCCCCTGGTAGTATTTCTTTGGGTTACCATTGAACCTCCCACCGACAAGTCGGGGGATTCTCGTTTTTCAACCTCTTAACTAAACACAACCCTAAAGGATTATGTCCCCGCCAGAACGATTCCACGAGCATTTTAATTTAACGTTAACGGGCGCACCGACCGCCAACGGATCTAAATTCTCTTATTAAAATTCTAACACAAACCTATGGCTCACTTTCATCTCTCCGACAAGTCGGGAGTCTTCTCGCTCACAAGATAAAAAAAGGAGAAAATCCACATTAGTTTGGGGGATTGTCTCCTAGTCAACGTCTTATGGTGAATAATTATGGACTGGTAACATGAGCATTTTTACCTTCAGCCTTGGCTATTTGTTGCTTGAGGACTTCAAACGCCTTATCAAATTGAGGATCGCCAAAGGTGCCAATTTTGTCTCGTTGCTGCTGAAGTTCTTTCCGTTCTTCATCACTCATTTCTAACACCACATCAGGTTGAATGCCATTTTTGTTAATGTCTCGACCACTAGGGGTTAAATATTTGGCAATGGTCACAGCCAAACCAGAACCATCTCCTAAACCTCGAACAGATTGGACTAAACCTTTCCCGAAGGTTTTACTGCCGACAAGCGTAGCCCGCTTATTATCTTGCAAAGCACCAGAAAGAATTTCGCTAGCACTGGCAGAACCGCCGTCAACTAAAACAACTAGAGGCTTATCGGTTAACGCTCGACTATTAGCCTGTTGGGCTTCTACTTCCCCAGTACGGCTGACTGTAGAGACAATTTTGCCTTGATCAAACCACATCCGAGCAATTTCGACGCTGGCGTAAAGTAGTCCCCCTGGATTAGAGCGTAGATCTAAAATATACCCGTTAACGTTCGCTGCCTCAGCTTCTTGAATGGCATCACGCATTTCTTCGCCTGCTTGTGAGCTAAACTGTGTTAGACGAATATAGCCAATTTTTCCTGCAGGAGTTTCTTCAATACGGGCGCGAACGGGATGTAATTCAATGCGCGCTCTGACAATGGAGTAGTCAAGTTCTTTCTCAGCACGACGAATGGTTAAGTTAACTTTACTCCCTGGCTTACCCCGAATCAATTTAACTGCGTCTTCTACTTCCATGCCCTGAGTGCTTTTACCATCAATTTTAATGATGACATCCCTGGCCAGAATTCCTGCTTCAAAAGCAGGAGTGTCTTCGATTGGTGCAACTACGGTAAGTTCTTTGGTTTCTTCATCTTTGGTGATTTGAATACCGACCCCTGTTAATTCTCCAGAGGTATCAATTTGCATATTTTTAAACTCTTCAGGATCCATAAATCGAGTGTAAGGATCACCGAGGGGTTCAAGCATTTCTCGAATAGCTTTATATGCCTCTTCTTTGTTGGCGTAAGATCTTTCTACATATTTGGTGCGAACCGCACGCCAGTCAACTTGATTAAAGGTTCCGTCAACATAAGTTCGATTGATAATTTGCCAAACTTCATCAACTAATTCTTTGGGGTTATCTTGAAAGAATGCTTGGCTGCGGGAAAAACGAAGTCCTGCTCCCGTCACGGCTACTGCGGTTAGGACGACGGCGGTTGCGCCCAAAACAAGTCCTCTTTTGTGATTGACCATAAGCTCTAGTTTGTGTTAGTAAAATTCTAAATATCTAATAACGGTCTAATGCCAATTCCAGTCTAGGAACTTCCAGGAGATATTTACATCAGTATATCCTAGACTTAAGTTGGCTGCCCAACTAAACTAAATATCATAAATATATTTGAAATCAAGTAGCTCTTTTTAGTTATAGCATTTTCTAAATAATGCTGATCATAAACTAATGACAGATAGTGACCTCATGTCTGCTGAAATTTTAAAACGCCAGCGTCAAACTTTGCGCCATCAAAGACGTTTGAAGGCTTGGCAAGGAGTTTGGCGTTTTCTGGCACTGTGTGGCATAACAGGAGGCTTAATTTGGAGTTTTAGTTCACCTCATGTCATGATTCGCGGCAAGTCACAAGTTAAAATTACGGGCAATCGGCTACTCACCGAGTCACAAATCCAAAAAATGCTTGAGATAGACTATCCTCAATACATTTGGCAACTTTCCATGAACCAGTTGAGGGAGGGGCTAATAACGCAACCCCCTATTGAGGAAGTCTATTTAACCCGTCAGTTGCTTCCCACTAAAATTACTCTCATAGTAGAAGAACGTCAGCCAGTTGCTAAAGCAGTTGTTGGGAATCAAACCGGATTTCTCGATGAGGAAGGGGTTTGGATTCCTCAAACCTTTTATTCAGCAGAAACCAAGGTAATCCCTGCAAGTTCTCTACAAGTTCTAGGATTCGATGAGCCGTATCGTCCCTACTGGGTCAAGCTCTATCCTTTGTTGACGACTTCTGCTGTCAAAATTACAGTAGTTGATTGGCGTGATCCTAGCAATCTTATTTTGAAAACAGAATTAGGCATGGTTCATTTCGGCAGTTATGGAGATGATTTTCTGCAAAAATTAGCGGCTTTAGCCAAGCTTCGCAAATTACCTTCACAGGTTTCTCAAGAACGTATTATTTACATAGACTTATCTAATCCCAATGCGCCTTCGGTTCACTTAAAAGATTCACCAAGTTCCTAACTTTTTCTTAACAAAGTTAACATTTGTTAACTTTGCGAGTTTCTTTGTTTTTCAAGTAGATAGGGTCAATTTTCTCACTCAACCCAAGGGATTACCCTGCTAAGTGAAATTATTTAAGATTAAAAGTAAGCTTTAAAATAGTAATTCATTCTCAAGCAATCATTAATCTTTGTATTAATCAATGGTACTGTAGATTATATTGATTTAGATTATCCTAAATTCGTGAAACAAAATCAATAATTAACCACCCGCCAATTAAAATGATCCTTAATGATAAGCTAGCTCTTAATCATTCCAGTCTCAGTAACACTGAATCTGCCGAGTCTTCAAGTGCTACGGACAACTATCGCGTTCACAGTAGTGCCTCACCCTTTGCCCAATCCAATGAGTCTTCAATCAACCCTGGAGAAGAAAGCAGGAGAAATCAGATCGTGCCAAATAACATTGCTAAAATCAAAGTCATTGGCGTTGGTGGCGGCGGATGTAATGCTGTTGATCGCATGATCGAAAGTGATTTGATGGGTATTGAGTTTTGGACAATGAATACGGATGCCCAAGCTCTTACCCAATCGTCTGCCCCTCACCGCTTACAACTTGGAAAGCGATTAACCCGTGGACTGGGGGCAGGAGGGAACCCAAATATTGGCAAGGAAGCTGCGTTGGAATCCCGCGATGAAATTGCTGAATCCCTCGAAGACACTGATTTGGTATTTATTACGGCTGGCATGGGAGGCGGCACAGGGACGGGTGCTGCCCCGGTTGTGGCAGAGATTGCCAAGGAAAAAGGCTGTTTAACTGTTGGTGTGGTCACTCGTCCATTTACCTTTGAAGGACGACGACGAACGTCTCAAGCAGGAGAAGGCATTAGTCAACTGCAAAACAATGTTGATACGTTAATTGTGATTCCCAATAATCAATTACTACAGGTGATTTCACCAGAGACTCCCCTACAAGAAGCATTTCTAGCGGCTGATAATGTATTACGCCAAGGGGTACAGGGAATTTCTGATATTATCACGATACCCGGATTGGTCAATGTGGACTTTGCCGATGTGCGCACTGTGATGTCTGATGCGGGATCGGCTTTGATGGGCATTGGGGTTGGTTCTGGTAAATCTCGTGCTAATGATGCTGCATCTTTGGCCATTTCTTCTCCTTTATTGGAACATTCGATTAAAGGTGCTAAAGGGGTTGTCTTTAACATTACAGGGGCTAGCGATCTAACCTTACATGAGGTAAACACTGCAGCCGAAACGATTTTTGAGGTGGTTGACCCTGATGCCAATATAATTTTTGGTGCAGTAATTGATGAAAGAATTCAAGGAGAAGTTATTGTTACAGTGATTGCCACTGGTTTTAATGCGGATTCAGAAAACACTCCGACGAATCAAATATCCACAACGTCAAAATCAACCCGAAACCCAGCTTCTCCCCCAAGTTCCCCGAAAGAGGAACCAGAACTACCAAAGGCGACAGGATTGGATATTCCCGACTTTCTCAGGGAACGCCGTTTTCCTCGCCGATAAGGTGAGATTAAAGACTCTTGCGTTGTTTAAACAGTGACGTTGATTTTTATACAGGTGCGTTGGGGCAACTGCGCTTTTTGGGTTGAATAAACATCGTTAATCCGCTCATTTTCCTTGTGTTATACAAAGTTCGTTATCGTCCTGCCTTCGCTGCTTGCTTTATTTGTCACCTTGAACCCAGGGGAAAGCATCACCGCTAAAGCAGGAATTATCATTAGTATGGACACAGGAATCACAGTTAAAACTCAATTTGCAGGGGGATTAGTCCCAGCAATACTCAGAAAAATTTTCGGTGGTCAACTATCATTAGTGGATATTATCAATAATAAGACTGATGAAACCTTAAACAGTAGTTCTAGGCCATTCAACCACGGGAGATATTGAGCGCTCGATTTATCTCAAGGAGCAATTTGCTTGCAACCTAGAGTCTACTTAGCTCATAGATCTACGAAATAAGAGATATTGAGGGATTATCAGTCAAAGGATTATAGACAGGTGGACTAGGGGAAAGTAACTATTTTTTTACAGGACAAGGAAAATTATCAATACAATCACGCGATCGCTATGCTTTTTTAAATTTTCTTTCTCCTTTGATTTATTAAGATTTCTACCTTAGGCTTGACTAATTTCTCTCATTTGCGTTAATAATTTTTCTTCAGTAGTTGCTGGCTCTAAACAAGATAAACCTTGACAGACTAAACCAAGGGAATTGTCTGGTAAATTATCATCTAAACGATAGACGGTTGTGGGAAAATATGGTGAAACTAAGCTTTCTAGTAAGTCTTTTTTTGTTTTAACTAACTGACTATAGCAATACCAATCTAACGCCACAAATAAACTCGGACAAGCGCGGGGAGATTGGTTTAAAATAGTGCCAAAGGCTTGTAATCCTTGCTCAGCTTTAGTAAGGTAATCTAAATTATCGGTTAGTCTGGCTAACCTCACTAAATTACTCAAAGCAACCCCATTTGCCGAAGGATTTGCATTATCAATATAACTCCGTTCTCGTACTAATAGATCGTCGCAATTATCAGAGGCATTATTATAGTAACCTCCCATTTCTAAACTCCAAAAAAGTTTGTCAAACTCTTCTTGAATGGAGACAGCTTTTTCTAACCATTGGATATCTTGAGGATTAGCTGCTTGTAAATCTAATAATGCTTTAATAAAAAAAGCATAGTCTTCTGATTGTGCTAATACTGATGGATTTCCCTCATAATTTAAACGGTATAAACGTTTATTTATCCATTGTTTTCTAAGGATAAATCGTATTGCGCGGGTGGCTAATTCCCAATATAAAGGTTGTTTAAAAACGCCATAAGCTCTGGCTAATCCTGAAATCATTAAACTATTCCAAGCAACAATCATTTTTGTGTCTGTTACTGGAGGAATTCGACCAGGCCAATTGACGGTTTTTGCATCTTGATTATTTCTGGCTGGTTGAAAGGTTTCTACCGTATTTTTAGAACTTCCATAACGCTGTATAAATAACTTATCTAAAATATTTTCCAAACTATCAGAAAGTTCACCACCTTGACGACGTTGCAAAACATTTTTTCCCTCGAAATTACCAGATTGAGTAATCGTAAATGCTTCTGTTAATTCAGTTAATTCTGTCGGAGTTAATATTTGTGTTAACTCTTGATATTTCCAGACATAAAATGCGCCTTCTTCTGGTTCTTTTTCCTCAGCATTGATAAAATTATCCGCGTCTTGGGCCGCATAAAAATACCCTTCTGGTGCGGTCATTTCACGTTTTAACCAGTCTACCGTTTGTGCGATCGCTCGTTCAAAGGCCGGATCTTGTTGTCCATTACTCCAAAGATTAGCTAAATATTCAACAATTTGCCCATTATCGTAGAGCATTTTTTCAAAATGAGGCACTGTCCACGTTGAGTCTACCGTATAGCGATGAAATCCTCCGCCAACGTGGTCAAAAATTCCACCCAAGGCGAGATCTTGACCTCTTTGTGTTGTGACTTCCTGCTTTTTTTCGTAGTCTCCCGACAAAAAACGAGTGCCGTGTAAAACCAATTTACTGTAAGGAATCATGGGAAAGCAAGGACGACCAAAATCATCTGCTTTTACTTGAATAACCTCAGTATTAGCATCAATTCCACTGTAAAGTAGCTGAAGATCATTGACTTGTCTCTTACTAATAGGAAGGATAGTCGATTGTTGTAAAGTTGTTAAAATTTCTTGCTTAAATCCATTTAATTTCTCTGTTTCTGTATCGTAAAAACGACGAATAGACTGCAACACTTGCAAGAAACCAGGACGACCATAACGAGGTTCAACGGGAAAATAGGTTCCTCCATAAAAGGGAACTAAATCACCTGGAGTCAGGAAAATATTCAGGGGCCAACCCCCTTGAATTCCCATCATTTGTAAGGAACTCATGTAAATACTATCAATATCAGGACGTTCTTCTCGATCAACTTTGATAGGAAGAAAATTTGCGTTGAGATAAGAGGCGATCGCTTGATCAGAAAAGGCCTCTCCTTCCATCACCGTACACCAGTGACAGCTAGAATAACCAATTGACAAGAAAATCGGCCTATTTTCAGCTTTGGCAGTTTCTAAAGCTTTTTCACACCAATACCACCAATCAATAGGATTGTCAGCATGTTTACGAAGGTAGAGACTTTGGGTATTGGCCAGATGATTTGGCATAATTTCTTATAGTATCAATTCAACAGAGTTTGCAATCAAAACGCCTTATTGTGAAGAGAAAAAAAGAGGCAGTCTTTTGGTACAAAGCTATTCTAGCTTAGATTTTATGGAGAATAATTGATGGCTTGATTTTTTTTTGACAATTGCTGTCGGATGACCTTTAAATTAGTATAATCTGGGATTAAATCAGCAATTTATACTGTAGATTATGGAATTTAAGCGAGAATTTTTTCCGACGGTACAAAAAACGGTAATGCCACGGCCTTATTTTGTTCCAGAAAATGATGTTTTAGGGCAGAGTGGTACTGCTTGGGCTGCAGATGCTACTGTTTATGGTACAAACTGGTATTTGAATAGAGAACAGGGATTGATTGAAATTTACGAAGCAGGGCCGGCGATTAGTTTTTATCATCTGATTCCACGCAAGGATAAATATGAAAAAGAAGGACTTTATCTACGCTTAAAATTAGCTTATCGAACCACTGAGGAGGCTAATGTTAATATTCGTAATTTTTCAGGAAATCATGTTACCTTACCCAATAGTGTGGCAGGACATATTTATGATGATCCTGGAACTTATTGGTGGGTAACCGATGATTTGACACGCCTCGGCGATCCCCGGGGTGAGCTGGGCCCGGAGACGCGCGCCCGTCTGCTTCTTTATGCGGAAACGCACTTCAAGCTGCTGAGCGACGGCGAGCCGCTGTCGCTTGAACCGGTTGGCGCGCAGATCGAGGGCGACTATCTGTGGGTGTATCAGGAACGCCGGGTAGCCGGACCGCCGGCGCACCTGACGGTGCGCTGCACGCTGATGCACGAGCTCTTCGCGCAGCAGCGCAATCAGGTCAACCTTCGTGTCGGGGATCTGGTGCGCACGCTGCACCTGGCGCCGGACCAGCCGGTGGGAGAATTGCGGGTGCGGGCCGCCGACTGAGGCTCAGGCCCGGCGCAGCTGCTCCCACAGCAG
>JBCDDV010000055.1:0-9287 GCA_039180145.1 Cyanobacteria bacterium P01_G01_bin.49
CAGCAACAAAAATTATTAGTAGAGTTTAATCAAACTACCAATGATCATCTTCAGCAAAACTTATGTCTTCATCAACAATTTACACAGAAAGCAACTCAGACACCAAACAATATTGCTGTTGTATTTGAAGAGCAACAATTCACCTATGAAGAACTAAATAATCAAGCCGATAAATTAGCAAACTCTCTACAACAGTTGGGCGTAAAACCTAATGTATTAGTGGGATTTTATCTAAGCAGATCCCATCTTTCCATTGTGGCTATCTTAGCAGTTCTCAAAGCAGGTGGAGCCTATTTACCCTTAGACCCCACAATGCCAAAAGAACGTTTGCATTGGATTTTAGAAGATGCCCAAGTACAAGTTATCTTAACCCAAGAAAAATTAACTTCTGAGCTACCTTCAGATATAGCCCAAGTATTATGTATAGATTCTCAACAAATCACTGCCGAACAACCCGATAGCCCTCCTGTTAATCAAGTTACCCTCGATGACTTAGCCTATGTGATCTATACCTCTGGTTCCACAGGGATTCCCAAAGGGGTTGCAGTGGAACATCGCCAACTATGCAACTATTTCAACAGTATTATTAAGCAACTAGATTTACCCAATACGGCTAATTTTGCAACCCTTTCCACCTTTGCGGCTGATTTAGGCAACACGGTTATCTTTTCCGCCTTATGTACAGGGGGCTGTCTGCACGTTATTTCCCAAGAACGGATTACTAATCCTATCACCTTAGCCGAATATTGTCGCAATCAAGCAATCGACTGCATTAAAATCGTCCCTTCCCATTTGAATGCTCTTTTAACCTCTGCCAATGCCCAGGATATTTTACCCTCTCAGTTACTAATTCTGGGCGGTGAATCCCTGAGTTGGTCATTAGTAAAACAAATTCAGCAACTCAAACCCAACTGTCGAATTTTAAACCATTATGGCCCAACAGAAACAACCATTGGTGTACTAACTTTTAAAGTCGAACAGCAAGATCATCCATACTCAACAACAGTCCCCATTGGTCGCCCCCTTGCTAATACCCAGGTCTATTTACTTGACGAGCAGTTACAACCCGTTCCGATGTTAGTCCCTGGAGAACTCTACATTGGTGGAGCCAACCTCTCGCGGGGTTATTGCAACCGTCCCAACTTGACAAAAGAACGCTTTATTCCCAATCCTTTTGACCAAGCAAAAGAAAGTCGTTTGTACAAAACAGGTGATTTGGGAAGGTATCTCTGGGATGGCAGTATTGAATTTTTGGGACGGAGCGATCGCCAAGTCAAAATTCGTGGTTTCCGCATTGAACTAGAAGAGATAGAAGCCATCTTACGCCAACACCCATCGATTAAACAGGCTGTGGTTACTGTGCGAGAAGAGGAAATGGGTAATCAGCAATTAGTCGCTTATGTAGTTTTGGCTGCTCATTCTACTGATAATTTGCAGGACTTTGCAAGGGCCAGATTACCCCAATACATGGTTCCTCATCGGTTTGTCGTTCTCAACACGATCCCCTTAACTGCCAACGGAAAAATAGACTATGAAGCATTACCTGCACCAGAACAGGAAAAGAATTATGTTGCGCCAACCACCCTTCAAGAAGAACAGCTAGCGAGAATTTGGTCAGAAGTTCTAGGGTTAGAGCAAGTCGGCATTGACGATAACTTTTTCCAGCTAGGAGGTGACTCTATTCTCAGTATTCAGGTAATCTCCAAAGCTAATCAAATCGGCTTACAACTGACTCCCCAGCAATTATTCGAGTATCCTACCATTGCTCAGTTGGCAGCAGTCGCCAAAACCAGCGAATTTATCAAAGCAGAAACAGGATTAGTAACGGGAGAATTCCCTCTGACCCCAATACAACATTGGTTTTTTACGCAGCAATTTTCCAATCCCCACCACTGGAATCAGTCAGTATTATTAGAGGTAAGACAAGACTTAGAGTTTCAGATCTTAGAACAAGTCATCAAAGCGTTACTGCAACATCACGATGCACTGCGACTGCGTTTTCAACCGACAGAGAAAGGTTGGCAGCAAGTTAACGTTGCACCTGACGAGAGAGTGCCAGTTTCCAGAGTTGATTTATCAGGGCAATCAGAAAGAGAACAAGAAACCGCAATGGCCTCTATTGAAGCTGAGCGACAAGCCAGTCTCAACCTTTCTACTGGCCCGTTAATGCAGATTACTTATTTTGATCTGGGGAAAGACAGACAAGCTAGACTATTAATGATTATTCACCATTTAGCCGTTGATGGTGTTTCTTGGCGCATTTTATTAGAAGATCTGCAAACCGCCTATGAGCAAGTCAGCCAAGGGGAAAAAATTTGTCTACCTGCCAAAACCACAGCCTTTAAGCAATGGTCCGAAAAATTAAACGAATATGCTAATTCTTCAGCCTTGCTCTCGGAACTAGAATACTGGCAAAAGCAAACTTCTAAACAAACTAATCCGCTACCGACAGACTTTCCTTTTCCCCAAGAGCAAACGGTCAATACAGTCGCATCTGCGAGAACTGTCTCAGGTTCACTAACTTCTCAAGAAACTCAAGACCTCTTACAAGAAGTTCCCAAAGCTTATCAAACCCAAATTAACGATATATTGCTGACAGCCTTGGTTCAATGTTACTGTCAATGGGCCCAAGAGACTTCACTGTATTTAACTCTCGAAGGACATGGACGAGAAGACTTATTTCCTGATGTAAACTTATCCCGCACCGTTGGCTGGTTTACCACTCATTTCCCCATCGTGTTAAGTTTAGAACAAGTCTTATCTCCAGAAGATGCTATCAAAACCATTAAAGAGCAGTTGCGTTGCATACCCAACAACGGCCTCAACTACGGTGTTTTAAAATACATCAACCAAAAAAACCTTCTCAAAACCACCCCTCAACCGCAATTAAAATTCAACTATTTGGGTCAGTTCGACCGTCTATTGCCATATAATTCTATTTTTCAACTCGCCTCCCAAACGACGAACTCAAATCGTTGCCCCCAAGCAACCCGTAGCCATTTACTAGAAATCGATAGCTTGGTGACTAGGGGACAGTTGCAGTTTAACTGGACTTACAGCCAGGATATTCATCGTGCTACGACCATTGAAGATTTAGCAAAAAGTTATATACAGGCACTGCGACGCTTAATCGCTCATTGCCGCTCTCCAGAAGTTGGGGGTTATACCCCTTCAGATTTTCCAGAAGCAGACGTTAGCCAAACAGAACTCGACCAACTTCTCACCAAAATTAGTCAAATGAATAAATAAGAACTTATGAAAACAAACAACATTCAAGACCTATACAAACTCTCGCCTACCCAGCAGGGATTACTTTTTCATGCCCTCTATGACCCCGAATCAAGTGTATATTGCGATCAATATAGAATCGCCTTTAAAGGCAATCTTAATCCCTCAGCCTTTGAGCAAGCATGGCAGTTAGTTGCAGAACCACACGCTGTTTTACGCACCTGCTTTTTTTGGGAAGAAGTCAAAGAACCAGTGCAAGTCGTCCATCAACAAGTCACACTACCATTAGAACAATTTGACTGGCGCACCATTGATCCAACCAGTCAAAACCAGAAACTAGAGGCTTATCTCAAAGCCGACCAAAGTCGCAGTTATCAACTTTCTCAACCGCCTTTAATGCGTCTCACATTAATTCGGACGGACGAAGACGTTTATCAATTTATCTGGAGTAATCATCATATCCTTTTTGATGGCTGGTCGCGGTTTATCTTATTCAAAGAAGTCTTAGATAGATACCAAGCATTAAATAATGGTCATCAGATCAAACTCAAACCGCCTTTTCCCTACCGAAAATATATTGCTTGGTTGCGACAGCAAAATTTATCAGAGGCAGAAGTCTTCTGGCGAAAGAAACTTCAAGGAATAACAGCCCCTACGCCTCTAGTTGTGGATAAATTAATCAGCAGCGTATCTGGGACTGAGGAATATGGGGAGCAAGAGATCGAGCTATCCCTAGAAAAGACAGAGCAACTCAAGACTCTAGCACGACAACATCAATTAACCCTAAATACCATCATACAAGGGGTTTGGGCGTTACTGTTGAGTCGCTATAGTGGCGAAGATGATGTTATTTTTGGGGCGAATACGTCTGGCCGTCCTGTAGACTTGCCAGGGGTAGAGTCGGCAGTTGGTTTATTTATTAATAGTTTGCCCGTACGGGTACAGGTTAATGAGACTGATTTTCTGATTCCTTGGTTGAAAACACTCCAAACTCAACAAGCTAAAGCTCGCCAGTATGAATGGAGTCCCTTGATAGAGGTTCAAGGATGGAGTGAACTTCCCAAAGGCACACCTTTATTTAATAGTTTGATTGCGTTTGAAAATTACCCGATAGATGCCACATTACGCCAAGGAAACGGAACTTTAGAAATTACTGATTTTAATTTTATTAATCACACTAACTATCCTTTAACTATTATAGTCGTCCCTGATCCCCAGTTATCCCTAAAGCTAATCTACGATCTACGCTACTTTGATCATGCTACTATTAAGCGGATGTTGGGACATTTGCAAACATTACTATTAGGAATTATTGCGAATCAACAACAGCATTTATCAGAACTATCATTATTAACTGAAGCAGAACAACAACAATTATTAGTCAAGTGGAATAAGACAAACGTTGAATATCCCTCTTTATGCGTTCATCAATTATTTGAAAACCAGGTCGAAAAAACCCCAGATGCCGTAGCAGTGGTCTTTGAAGACCAACAATTAACCTATCAGCAATTGAATCAACGGGCTAACCAACTCGCCCATTACCTGAGTTCTTTGGGAGTTAAACCAGAGGTTTTAGTCGGAATTTTTGTAGAACGCTCTTTGGAGATGGTCATCGGACTCTTAGCCATTCTCAAAGCAGGGGGTGCTTATGTGCCATTAGACCCGACCTATCCCAGAGAAAGATTACAATTTATCCTAGAAGAAACCCAAGTACCAGTGTTGCTCACTCAAGCTGCGCTCCTCGAAGCCATACCGCAAAACATAGCGCAAGTGGTTTGTTTAGATAAGGATAGTCAGGACATTGCACAACAAAGTCAGGAAAACATCTGCTCTGGCGCAACAAACGAGAATTTGGCTTATACCATCTATACTTCGGGTTCTACGGGTAAACCAAAAGGAGTACAAATTCTCCACAGTGCCTTGAGTAACTTTTTGTACTCGATGAAACAAACTCCAGGGTTAACCGAACAAGACACCTTACTAGCAGTAACCACTTATTCCTTTGATATTGCCGCCTTAGAACTGTTCTTACCCATCATCGTCGGCGGTCGCTTAGTGGTGGCCAGTCAGAAAATCGTGGCAGACGGAACCCAGTTATTAGGCAAACTCAAAGACTCAAAAGCTACAGTCATGCAAGCCACACCCATTACATGGCAGTTACTTCTGAAAGCGGGTTGGTCTTCTAACTATCCCTTGAAAGTATTATGTGGTGGTGAAGCATTATCTGCGAGTTTAGCGCATAAAATCTTGGAAACTGGTAGTCAGTTGTGGAATTTATATGGGCCAACAGAAGCCACTATCTGGTCTACAATCTATAACGTTGCCCCAGAGAGAATAGCAGAGTCAACCGACAATTCAGCAATTTCTATCGGATCTGCGATCAATAACACCCAAATCTATATCTTAGACAAACAGCGACAATTAGTTCCCGTCGGTGTACCAGGAGAACTCTACATCGCAGGTGATGGCCTAGCACGAGGCTACTTCAACCGCCCACAATTAACCGAAGAAAAATTTATTGAAAATCCCTTGAGAAAAGCAGGGAGCAGGGAGAAAATATATAAAACAGGAGACTTGGCTCGTTATTTACCTGATGGGAATATTGAATTTATTGGTCGCATTGATAATCAAGTCAAGATGCGGGGCTTTCGTATCGAACTCGGAGAAATTGAAGCACTCCTCAACACTCATCCAGAAGTTCAACAAGCTGTGGTCATCGCTCAAGAAGACATTTCTGGTAATAAACGCCTAATTGCCTATGTGATTTTTGAGCAAAACAATCAATCTCAAGGAGCTAATCAATTAACTGATTTCCTCCTTTCCAAATTACCAAAATACATGATTCCTAGTGCTTTTGTCCCATTAGAAGCACTACCATTAACACCCAATGGGAAGATTGACCGTAAAACATTACCTGTCCCTGAATCAACGCAAGTATTATCATCTGAGATAGTCCCTCCCTCTACACCCATTGAGAATTTATTAGCGGGTATTTGGGTAGAAGTGCTGGGGATAGAAAAAGTAGGGATCGATAATGACTTTTTTGAATTAGGGGGACATTCTTTAATTGCCACTCGCGTCATTTCTCAGATTCGACAAATATTTCAAGTAGAGCTTCCGTTACGTTATTTATTTGAAAAACCAACCATTGCAGGGCTGGCCAAAGAAATTGAAAAAGCAATTAAGTTAGATTTACCCGTTGAGGCGGGCAGTATTGAACCAATTTCCCGTGAGCAACAAATACCACTATCATTTGCGCAACAAAGACTGTGGTTTTTAGCTCAACTAGAACCAAACAACCCCTTCTACAATATTTCTGGAGCCGTTCGCCTACAAGGACAGTTAAATATAGAAGCCTTAGAACAAAGCTTCAACCAAATTATCTCTCGTCACGAAAACCTCAGAACCAACTTTCAAACCAGAGAAGGAGAAGCGGTTGCTCTCATCGTCCCTGAAAGACCCCTAAGCTTATCCATATTCGACCTTAGCTCCCTGAGTGCTTCCCAACAAGAAGCACAAGTTAAACAACAGAGCGCACAAGAAGCCGAAAAACCCTTTGATATTAGCCATGACCCCTTGCTCAGAGTAAAATTATTACGTCTTGGGGAGCAAGAATATATTATCCTAGTGACCATGCATCACATCATCTCTGATGGTTGGTCAATCGGTGTTTTATTACAAGAATTAGCCACACTTTATGCTAATTTTTCTACAGAAGAAACTCTCTCTCCTAGAGAATTACCCATACAGTATGCAGACTTTGCGGTTTGGCAAAGACAATGGTTGCAAGGAGAAGTCCTCGAAACCCAGATATCCTATTGGCTCAAACAATTAGAAAACGCGCCCAAAGTCTTAGAATTACCCACAGACCACCCCAGACCAGCCCTTCAAACGTATCGGGGAGCAAGCTACTCATTTAACTTATCAAAAGAACTCTCTACATCTCTCAATCAATTAAGCCAGCAACAGGGAACCACCTTATTTATGACCCTATTAGCAGGGTTCGAGACACTACTATGGCGTTATACAGCCCAAGAAGATATTGTGGTGGGTTCCCCCATTGCGAATCGTAATCGAGCCGAACTGGAGGGGTTAATTGGCTTTTTTGTCAATATCCTAGTGTTGAGAACGAACTTAGCTGGAAATCCCAGCTTTGAAGAGCTATTAAAAAGGGTGCGAGAGGTAGCCCTAGGAGCTTATGCTCATCAAGATTTGCCCTTTGAGTTGTTAGTCGAGCGATTGCAACCAGAACGAGATTTAAGTCATTCGCCCCTGTTCCAAGTGATGTTTGTGCTTCAGAATGCCCCAATGTCGGCAGAATGGCCTGGTCTGACTTTAACCACATTAGAAAGTGATAGTGAGACAGCCCAGTTTGATCTAATCCTATATATGAGAGAAACCGACTCAGGTTTGGTAGGCAAGTTTGAATACAACACGGATTTATTTGAGCAAAGTACCATACAAAGAATGGTGGGACATTGGCAGACATTATTATCAGGGGTGGTTGCCAACCCAAAACAGCGTTTGTCGGACTTACCATTGTTGACAGAAGCAGACAAGCAGCAGTTATTGGTTGAGTGGAATAAGACAGAAGTTGAATATCCCCCTCTATGTGTCCCTGAATTATTGGAAGCCCAGGTAGAAAAAACCCCAGACGCTGTAGCAGTGGTCTTTGAAGACCAACAATTAACCTATCAGCAATTGAATCAACAAGCGAATCAATTGGCTCATTATTTGCGTTCTTTGGGCGTTAAACCAGAGGTGTTGGTAGGCATTTGTCTAGAACGCTCTTTAGAGATGGTCATCGGACTCTTAGCCATCCTGAAAGCCGGAGGGGCATACATTCCGTTAGACCCTAACTATCCTCAAAAACGCTTGGCATATATTTTAGATGACTCTCAAGCGGCAGTATTGCTGAGTGACAATTCACTCTTAGAAAAAATCCCAGCCCATCAAGCTCAAGTAGTTGATTTAGATATCCACAGGCATCTAATAGCTCAACAAAGTCAGGAAAATGTCTTCTCTAGTGTAACCAGAGATAATTTAGCTTATACCATTTATACTTCCGGTTCCACAGGTAAACCAAAAGGGGTACAAATTTCCCACAGTGCTTTAAGTAACTTTTTGCACTCGATGAAGCAAGCCCCAAGATTAACTGAAAAAGACACCTTTCTAGCCGTAACCACTTATTCCTTTGATATTGCCGCCCTAGAACTCTTCTTACCCATTATTGTCGGCGGTCGCTTAGTGGTGGCCAGTCAGAAAATCATTGCAGACGGAACTCAGTTACTCGCCAAACTCAAAGACTCAAAAGCGACAGTTATGCAAGCCACACCTATTACATGGCGGTTACTTCTGGCAGCAGGTTGGCAGGGTAATCCTCAATTAAAAATCCTCTGTGGTGGCGAGGCTTTACCCATTGATTTAGCCTCTACCCTATTAGAGCGGTGTGCTTGTCTCTGGAATATGTATGGCCCAACAGAAACGACTATTTGGTCAGCCGTATCTAAGATTAAGACTGACAATAAGCTTATACCCATTGGTCATGGCATTGCCAACACACAATTTTATATCTTAGACCAATACAATCAATTAGTTCCTGTGGGGGTAGCAGGTGAGTTGTGTATTGGTGGTCAAGGACTTGCAAGGGGCTATTTTCAGCGTACAGACCTCAGTGCCGAAAAATTTATTCCTAATCTTGACCCGAAGTTTCCAGGTGAAAGATTGTATAAAACGGGTGACTTAGCTCGCTGGTTACCCAACGGAGATATTGAATACATTGGTCGTATTGACCACCAAGTCAAAATACGCGGTTTTCGTATCGAACTCGGAGAAATTGAGTCACAAATTGCTAAATATCCAACGGTTCAGCAAGCTATTGTGATGGCAAGAGAAGATATACCAGGGGATAAAAGATTAGTTGCTTATGTTGTTTCTCAAGAGGAAGTAGGGCCTAAAGCTGATCAATTAAGGCACTTTTTACAAGAAAAACTACCTAATTATATGATCCCTACTGTCTTTATTCTAATGAAGACACTGCCATTAACCCCAAATGGTAA
>JBCDDV010000056.1:0-9237 GCA_039180145.1 Cyanobacteria bacterium P01_G01_bin.49
ATTAAGATTAATTTTGCTATTTTATTGTCATGATCTTATCACTTTTCAGGGGATAAAAATTAATTACTTATTGAGTTGACAAGCTGCACTCACACAAAAACGATATATCGTGATATATTATAAATAACCAAAGACAGAGCAATCTCGGAGCAATTTATATGTTTGACAGCCTGAATTTTCCCCCACAACCATTTCCACCAACCTTTGGATCAATGGAAACGAGAAGAAGATACCGACATCCCCATGGTTTTTCACCAGAATGGGGGAGAAAAGGACGCAGAAGAGGTCATCCGTTTGAGAAAAGAAGAGAAGGTCAGCATCGGTTTCCCCGTGGAGAAATCAAGTACATTCTCTTATCACTCATTGCTGAGCAATCCCAACATGGGTATCAATTAATCAAAGAATTAGAGTCTCGTTGGGGTGGGTTTTATCGTCCTAGTCCTGGTTCTGTGTATCCGACACTGCAACTACTTGAAGAGGGAGGCTATTTGACCAGCGAACAAACTGAGGGCAAAAAAGTTTACACTATTACCGAGAGTGGCAGGGAATTATTATCAGAACATCAACAGTCTTTTGAAACGTTAAACCAACTCGATGAACAACCCCAATTAATTGAACTCAGAAAGACTCTCAGAGACTTAAGAGAAATCATTATGCAGGTCACTCGAAGTGGTAATCAAGAGCGGATTAACAAAGTTCTAACTCGTCTAAAACAGCTAAAACGTGACATTTATTTAATGTTAGCTGAAGACGATTAATGTTGGTTAAGAAAGATTTGTTTAGCGGATTTCTGTGGGGATGGAATAGTTCTTGATGTTGTTGGGTTTCGTTCCTCTACCCAACCTACAAGATCGGCGATCGCACTGATCGCATCGGATTTGATCAAGATAAGAATACTGGTGCGCCTCACCGAACTGCTTTGAATTGGTATTTAGGGACGACTAATCTTAGTTACGGTCAAAATGAAGATCAAGAACTCAACGATGGTAATGTTTATCGTCGCTTAGGTGATTTATATACTAATAGTAAATCTAAAGTCGATCCTAAGACCACTTGGTACACCCCTGACCACGCTAATTTTGAACATGGTGGAAAAGATGAGCCTTGGGAGGGTATTGGAACGGGTTGGTTTTATTCGGTTTTAGGTGGTGGTTACGATTTACGTTCTCCTGTAACAGAACAACGGACTTCTGTGAAAGAAGATAATACTATCATTGCTAGAATGCGTGGCGACTTTGCTGTTCCTACTCTCTTTAATGGTAATTTTGATGCGATCGCCAAACCTCTTTCTTCTACCCTGACTCCTGGTTGGTCGAATAAGAATGATAAAAAAATACAAGCTTATTTGAAAAAAGGAATAGCAGGGAACCAAACTTACGCACTGGAATTAGGAACTGGTTTAAATCAGGTAACTCATGATAATTTTATGGTTCCTGATTGGGGGACTTTGCGATTTGATCTTCATGTTCGTAATTTGAATGTTGGAAAGTTTAATGTGAAGGTCAACTCATCAATTCCTAAGTTTAAAACTTATACTTTAGGAACAATTAATTTAACAGAGGCGATAGGAACACCAGCAGAATATTTAGATGATAGATATCGGATTGGTTATGGAACAAGTGGTTTTGAAACCTTCCATTTGGATCTTCCTGATGAGTTACGGGGTCAGGTGATTTCTCTGACTTTTGAGTTGGCTGGTCGTGAAACGGTTTATCTTGATAATGTATTTTTTAGAAGTGAACATTTATTATTTGGTAATCCAAGTGATGCGAGAAAGCCTAATAATGCTGAGCTTTTTAGGAATAACTATCTTTTAGAGAAGCCCCAGTATGTAATTTCTTACGACGCAGACAAGCAAACAGCAAACTGGGCAGCACATAAACTTAATCAAACATGGATTGGTAGTGATCAAAAAAGAACTTTTAAGCCCGATTCTACTCTTCCGTTAAACTGGTATCAAGTAAACACATTAGATTATAAAAGTACTGGCTATGATAGAGGTCATTTAGTAGCTTTGCAAGATAAAACTAGAATACCAAAAGATAGAAATGCAACTAACTTGATGACTAATATCGTACCTCAAGCAGGAAGCAACAATCGAAATTTCTGGAGTCTTTTTGAAATAGATTTAAGAGATGAACTTGTTGACAGTCTTGAGAAAGAACTTTATTTAGTGACAGGCGGAACTGGAACTAGAGGTCAAATCAATAAGCCCAGTAATCCTACTCTAAATATCAATATTCCTGAAAGTATATGGAAAATGGTTTTGGTTTTAGACCAACCTGGTCTTACTACTATGGATATAGGGATAATGAATTCAATCCCTTTGGCCTTTGCGGTTTATGTTCCTAATGATACTTCTGTTCCTGTAGGTAAAGACGATAATAAAATCCCTGGTTGGCGACAAAATACAATGTATATTCGCTCAGTAAGACAATTAGAAGGACTAACAGGCTATAATTTTCTTTCTGAGCTTCCTATAAACATCCAAAATCAAATTGAAGATCGTAATCCGCACGAACTGCTTCAAATTATCAATCAATTGTTTGGAGTTAACCCAACCTCCTCTCTATTAGCATCAACTGAATTAAACGTTATCGGCCATTCCCAAGCATCCATCATCACGGATACTACCATCTTGCATGATAGTTCTACAGAAGATAGAACGTCCCAATCTAAACTCAAAATCATAGGTACTAGCCCCCAGGAGATTAGCATCAGTAAAATCGGCAACACCAACAGCTTCTTCCAAGTCCACATCCCGCAAGTTGGCTTTACGGAAACTGGTACCGAGCAAGTTAGTACATCCCAAAATACAACCATGCAGATTAGCACTATCGAATCTAGCTCCATTCAAACGGGCCCTATACATTTGAGCTTCTCGCAAATCGGCTTTATCAAAGATAGCCCCAACAGCATCACATTCGAGAGAAGCCCCTTGCAAATTACTTCCATCGAATCTAGCTCCAATAAGATCGGCCCCAGTGAAATCAACTTGGCTAAGATTCGCTCTAGCCAAATTCGCCCCAATCAAATTAGCGAAGCGCAAGTCGGCATTGGAGAGGTTAATTTCTCTAAGATCAGCATTGACCAATTCAACTTTGCGAAGACTAACCCTACTGAAATCTCGATCACCAGCCTCGTACCTTCTGAGCAATTCTTCTCTATCCATGACACAAAACCTCAAATAATCAACAATATCAATAATAGCGCGACCAATATCTGGTCAGACTTACTCCAAACCGAAACCTCACTAGACATCACCTTCCAAATAACCGACCTACCCACAGGACAACTCGCAGAAGCCACCATCACAGGCTTCGACCCCTTCGGTCGCCCCAACGCAGGAACCATACTCATCGACTACAACGCCAACGGAATCGGTTGGTTCATCGACTCCACCCCATTTGAGAGTTCGGAGTTCGGAGTTCGGAGTTCGGAGTTTTCCTACAATGCTACCCCCAACTCAGAAGCTTACGGCAAATACGACCTTCTCACCACCGTTCTCCACGAAATTGCCCACCTTTACGGTTTCATCCAAGGATACGAACCCTTTGACCACCTGCATCACCCCACCGCCATCATTGACGGCTCACATCTTGACAACCACGCTCATCCCAACGACCTACTTAACAGCCACCTTGCCCCAGGTATCCGTAAACTACCCTCAGATCTAAATATTGAAATCCTAAAAGCGATTATTGCTTCAGAAGGAAATCCCCAGGCAGAAAGCAATTTAGAAGCATTGCTAACCTCAACTCCATTATTAGCAGCGATCCCGCAGGGATCTCGCCAAGGCGAGCGCGCCAATGGAGACTTCAGCATCTCCGACCCAAATCATCCCCACTTTGGTTGGACAACCAGAGGGGCAACCACCATCCTCAACGGTCAGGCACTGCTTACAGAAGGTTCCCCCTTCCTCAGCAACCTCAGCCAAACCTTCATCGTTCCCGAAGGATCAAAAACCCTACAATTCACCCTCGTTGATGCCCAACTCGGCGCCACCCAATTCTTCCCCAGTGATGCCTTTGAAGTCGCCCTTCTGGATGCCCATAGCCTTACCTCATTAGTCGATACTATTGATGAACTCAGCTTCACCGATGCTTTCCTTAACCTCCAAAACACAGGTACAACCTACTTAGGCGATGACGTTCAACTTCCTCATGCCACAGGGAATTCTCCCCGTACCTTCTTCATTGATATTAGTCATTTAACCCTAGAGACAGAAGCTACCCTTTTCTTTGACTTACTCGGCTTTGGCGATAACGATAGTCGCGTCTCAAGCGATCGCACAGGGATCTCGCCAAGGCGAGTGTGCCAACGGTATTCAACCCAACTCCACCGCTATTACTGTAAACTCTTGCCAAAGATTCAGTGAGGTTTTTATTGATGCTACGACGGTACGTCTCATGTTACGCTGATTAGCTGCTTAATAATTGCTTCGTAAATAGCCTCTAAAAGAAAAATTACAGTATGTTGCGAAATATGTAAACTTTTTAGTTTGACGGTACAAGATGTAAGTAGACGTGATAACGTCTATGGTGATGAATTGAACAAGTTGTATTCAAGTAAGGAGGACACTTTTGATGATGGAAACCACTAAGATCGATCAGTTTACTACCCAGGAAAATATTCAAGACTATGTTGCTCAGCTTCAACTACACATGGCACTACAAGCGAGAAATTTAGTCCCTAGCTTAACCCAAAGTAATGATCCTCGACAGCAGTTACTTAGCGAAACTCAAGCAACTGTCGAAAAGCTGGTTTCTCGTCAAGGACTGTAAATATCGTTTTATCTCGAAGTGGCACCGATTCATCCACTGTAACCGGGTATAGATTCTTGGGAATGTCTAATTATCAAAACCCATCGTTTGCTTTAACGTTAGATATTTTGGCGGGACTTCATCCACTAGCCAGACTCCATTAGAAGAACAATAAAACTCATATCCTACTGCTATCATAGCTTGAGTATTCACTTGAAAAACAGCAGGGGTACCTCGTCTTTGTCCCACGGTAAAAGCTGTTTTTTGATCTTCCGATAGATGAACATGATGACGAGACATTTTCTTTAACCCGTCCTTTTTAATTTTCTTCACCACTTGTTGATAAGTCCCATGGTATAAGATTGAGGGTGGAGTCTTTGGTACTAACTGTAAATCGACAGGGATACTATGTCCTTGGTTAGCACGAATACGAGTTTTCATTTCATCAAAAGAAAACCTTTGTTTATCATTAGTTTTTACTACCTCTTCTAATTCCGTTAAACTGATGGGAAACTGATGTTTTTGAGCAGCTTTTAAGAGTTTAACGATTGAGATCCAGCCTCCTTTTTCTAAGGTCAATTCTAGTTTTTCTGGAGCATGGCGTAAATGATAGCTTAAAAAGCGACTAATTTTTGTTAACCGTTTTGAAGGCATTGTCAGCGACTCCTTTTTTAACTATTTGATTAACGTGAGTTCGACAAAAGGAAATTTTTGAACAATAAACAACCAGCAAGAAGTCTTAAACTCTGATTCTCTCGTTGAGAAAAATAATAACTCCTAACTCCTAACTTCTAACCCCGAACTCACGTTGATTAACTTTCTATTTCTTGTATTCGTATTGTAATATTATCGTCTTTATTTAAGATACTAAAGGCGAAAGTTTTGCACCTATCAAGCTGTTAATCATTTACATTACTACTTGAGACTGCGTGGAAACGCGGTCTGAGAAGCTTCGGACAAAGAGTTGCCGAACTCAGGTTAAATATCATTCAACTTCTAAACCCTAACTCCGAACTCCGAACTCAAATTGAAATACCTAATTTAAATGCACAACAGCTTAGAAACTTTTGAGAAGATATGCAATATTATCAAGCAGAATAGCGAATTATTAATAACAGGGGAAAAACTTATCTTTAGTTCTCAGGAAAAGCTCAGAGAAGATTAGGGAAAGTCTCAGAATAGGTGATTATTCTAAAACTCGGAACTTAAGTTCTAATTAATTCCCATTAAGACAATATCAATTAATTGGTGGCCCCCGTCTCTGTACGGGGTTTTTTTGTGACAATCTTTAAAGTGTCATAGTTTTTTGGGCTGACAAAATAGTGATGCTACTATTAATTTAATACCGATACAAATCGGTTTTTGGTGGTGTGAGAAGAGTAATTAGAAAAGCACTAGGGGTCGAAACACGGCAAGACTCCCTGGTGTTTTTCTGTGTTTGATGAAACTGCCAACTCAAGTTTTTGTGATTATCTACCTTGGCTACTGAGAAAACACAAAAAACGGGAACTAACCATTACTCAAAACATTCAGAAAGTCTTGTGTGAGTGCGTGGTTCAAACTCAGGAAAAAGAAACATTTGTCGTCAAGTAACCAAACCTTAAGACCTTAGTTGATAAGGATTTGACAGCTTTACTTTTTCGTCAAAGTGTTCCCTAATTTCCCAATTTTTGAACCATGTCTCTGTGAGTAGTACAGAGGAGAAACGCCTAGGAGTCAAAACATAACAAGACTACCAAAGTGTTTCTCTTTTTTTTCGAGAGCCAAAGAAATCCCTTAAGGTTAAAGAAGTACAATTTCTTAAACTCAGAATTGTTAACGTGAAACCGGATTATGAAAGATCTTAAGGGTAAAGTGGCTTTAGTTACAGGCGCAACACGCGGTCTTGGTAAAGGAATTGCGATTGGGTTAGCAGAAGCAGGCGCAACGGTTTATATTACGGGGCGAACTCTTGATATTTCTGAAAAAAATCTTTCTGGAACTCTTTTAGAAACTCAAAAAGCCGTAATTGAAGCTGGAGGCATCTGTGTTCCTGTTCAGGTAGATCATAGTGATGATGAGCAGGTACGGTTATTATTTGAACAAATTCAAACTGAACAGAACGGACAACTTGATATCTTGGTGAATAATGTTTTTTCGGGGGTCAAAGCCATCGTCGATGCTCATGGACAAGCCTTTTGGAAGCAGGAACCTGATCTTTGGGATGCCATCAATAACGTGGGTCTTCGTAGTCATTATCTTGCTAGTATTTATGCTGCTCGTCTGATGAGTCAGCGCCAACAAGGACTGATTTGTACCATTTCTTCTTGGGGAGGACTTTCTTATATTTTTGGCGCAGCTTATGGTGTGGGTAAAGCAGCTTGCGATCGCCTGGCAGCAGATATGGCAGTAGAATTAAAGCCTGCTCAGATTACTTCTGTCTCTATTTGGCCAGGAATTGTCGGAACCGAACAAATGTTGAGATTTACTGAGGAGATGAACACCCAAGCGGGGGAAAAGCCTCAAAGTTCTCTGAGTCAAGATCATTACAATTGGGAAACACCTTTGTTGACTGGACGAGTCATTGCTACTTTAGCTCAGCAACAAAATATCATCAATCTCACAGGTAAAGTCCAGATTGTTGCAGAACTTGCCCAACGCTATAAACTCGTTGATGAAGATGGTAACCGTCCAGTTTCTCTACGTTCTCTTCGTTTTATCTTGCCTTCTGTTATCCCAGCTTTAAAAAAGTATGCTTGGCTGATCCCGGACTTCAAAATTCCTTGGTTGATCTTGCAATGGAGAATGCTTCAATCCCCTAAAATTTAAGCAAATGTTGCGAGAATTCCCTTATCTTCTTATAAGTTAGGGATGAATCGCAACCAAAAGACAAAACGTTTTTTGCGCAGTTTTATATTATCATGGTAAATATGATAAGAGTGGCGCAAAAAATACGACTATATCCGACCAGCGAACAACAGCAGCAACTGGCTAAAGCTATGGGTTGCTGTCGCTTTTGGTGGAATTACTCTCTCAATATATGCAACCAAACTTATAAAGAGACTGGCAAGGGTATATCTCGTAGTGGACTAATGCGTTGTTGCCAAAACTAAAAAAGGAATATGAATGGCTCAAAAGTGATGTCTACTCCCAATCCTTGCAACAAACTACTCTTAATCTATCTCGTGCTTTCATCAACTTCTTTGAGAAAAGAGCAAAATATCCCAGATTCAAATCCAAGCATGGAAAGCAATCTGTTGGATTTCCACAGCATACATCAATTGATAATAACTATCTCAAACTACCTAAGATTGGTTTAGTAAAAGCAGTTTTTGACCATAGATATGTGGGAAAAATTAAGACTGTCACTATTACTAAGGATAGTTCCGATAAATATTTTGCTTCTATCATTTACGAAGTTGAGGCTTGTTTTGTCTCTGGGAATGGCAACAAAATTCAAGGTATTGACCTTGGAATCAAAGATTTTGCTATAGTTCACGATGGGACTAATACCAGCAGATATGCTAATCCTAGACATATCAAAAAGCATGAGAAAAACCTAGCTTGCAAACAAAAAAAGTTATCTCGCAAACAACTAGGTAGTAAGTCGAGACAAAAAGCTAAAAAAATAGTAGCTAGAGTTCACGCACGCATCAGCAATTCCCGTCAGGATTTTTTGCACAAATTAAGTAGGAAGCTGACCAACGAAAGTAAAGTTATTGTGGTTGAAAACCTCAATGTAAAGGGATTAGTGCGTAACCATAAATTAGCTAAAGCAATATCTGATGTGGGATGGGGAATGTTTGTCAATTTCTTAAGCTATAAGCTTGAGCGAGAAGATAAAAAGCTCGTGGAAATAGATAGATTTTTCCCTAGTTCTCATATCTGCCCTGAATGCTTAACTCAACAACCAAAGATGGATTTGAGTATTAGAGAATGGACTTGTATAAATAGTGCTTGCAATACTCTTCATGATAGGGATGAAGCAGCCAGTAAAAATATCAGGGCAGAAGGTATCAGAATATTACAGGCGTATGGTGCAGACGTCTCTGCTAGTGGAGGGAGCCTAAGACAAGACCGAGGACGAAAGCCCAAGGTAATGCAGCACCCAGCGAAGCTAGAAACCCCATCCTCCTATGAGGTGGGGTAGTTCATGCAACCTTCTCTACTTCTCCTGCTTAACATGAGTTCGACAAAAATAATTTATAGACCACTCGACCTTTTTCAGCGGTGAGACCTATTCCAGAGGCGTGGGGGCGGAACCATTTCCGCCCATTGAATGCCGTGAGGTTTCCTTGCAATCAGCACGCTCACCAAGAAGAAGTCTCAAGCAAGACCTGCTCTTGCCGAGGAACCCCCTCTAACTCCGGTTCCGTTGCAAAAACTTTCAAAGAGTACAAGTATTCTCTATCAATCTAACTTTTTAAGCAGCCATTTCAAAGAGAGACTCGATAAATTCTTTTTGAGATATACTATCCCCTTTACTAACATTTTC
>JBCDDV010000057.1:0-9167 GCA_039180145.1 Cyanobacteria bacterium P01_G01_bin.49
CAACCGGTTAACTGGAATACCGGTCCAGTTGGCAACAATCTCAGCAATATCGGCTTCACTCACCTGTTCTCGCAACAGGGTAGAGCCTTTAGTTTGCATCTCCTGCAGCTGCCCGTCTAAAATCTCTAGTTCTTGACGATTTCATTATTCTTCGCCAAAACCTTTTTCTTCGGTTTTTCCTTCTTGGTCTTCAATTAAGGCTGATTGGGCTAGTTCTCGGATAATATCTAGATTTAGATTAGGATCTTTTAGAGTTTCCTGCCATTTCAGTTCATTTTCAATATCTGATAATAGCTGTTGAGCTAATTCATCTTGGAGAGCTTCAGAAAGCTTTTGCGCTTCTTGGAAGGCTTTTTGTAACAATTGAGTCATGTTTTTTTATCAATTAATTCACACTTTGTTTTAGAGTAATTATATAAGATTTGTTGGGTTTCATTCTTCACCTCTAAATAAAGTTTTCTCTTCTGAACTGATGCTTCTTCTTCTTTGCCACAGAACCAGTTAAACTAAGAGTTGAAAGATTTCTGATCAAAGCTTCATGAGAAATATTTTAGGAGGAGTTCTCTTAGTTACTGTCGCAACAGCCACCGTGTCTTTACCTTTAGTTGCTCAACCCTCAGTGGAAGTTAACCAAATTGGTAAGCCAATAACAGTGCTATTGCAAACGCCAGGAGACTCAGGATCAGGGGTAATTATAAAGCGTGAGGGTGAGTATTATTTTGTCTTAACGGCAAAGCATGTCGTTAACTCAATAAATCCAGGAGAAGAAGCTTACGTCACCACCTACGATAGTAGTGAGCATGTTATAGAAACTCAGACAATAGAGTTAATACCCAATGTTGATCTAGCGGTCGTCAGTTTCAAGAGTACGCAACAGTATCCGGTAGCCACCCTAGGTAACTCAGATAACGTTAGTGAGGGAATGGATGTTTACGTAACGGGGTTTCCTTTATCTACCCCTGAGATCCCTTCTACTTATACTTTTTCGAGAGGAACGATACTATCTATCTTGAGCCAACCTATAAATGGAGGTTATCGCTTGAATTATGATAGTCCAACCAGAGTAGGAATGAGTGGAGGAGCCGTTTTAAACGATGAAGGGGAATTAATCGGAATTCATGGAAGAACAGATGCCTCAATCAAGAATTCTCCAGGAGAAACGATTAAATTTCCGTTTAATCAAGGAATACCGATTCAAATCTATTCTCAGTGGACTAACAATAGAGACTCTCAAGTTGTCGCCACCGAAATTCAGTCAACAGCTTTGCCTAAAAAACAACAACATAAACTTGTTTTTGTGGAATTCTTCGCCAATTGGTGTAGGGGATGCCATAAGATGAAAGGAACATTGTCTCTCTTAAAAGCAGCCTATCGTGATAGAGTTCACTTTGTCTTATTTGATCGAACTGATAAAGCTTCTTTACGTGCTTCAAAACTAAAAGCTAAACGACTAGGAGTAGCTGAGTTCTTGGCCGAAAATAAATCCAAGACTGGGACAGTGATAATTTTTGATCCGGCTACAGGTGAAATTCTCGGAAAATACGATGATGATTCTCGGATTGAAGATTACACCAAGGTATTAGATTCTGTTCTACCTTAATAATACCAATTCTCAAAAGTAACTGGAAACTTGGTAGGTTGGGTAAAACGATAGTGAAACCCAACAAAAGCTTATCGGCGTTGGGTTTCGTGCCTTAACCCAACCGACTTTAAACACGATCTATCTACTAATAAGTGGTCGGACATAAATAAAATGAACTGTAGAGAAGAAATGTAAGTAAGCTGTAACCCCTCTCCCTGCTCCCTACTCCCGTCTCCCCTGCTCACTTCACAGTAACGTTTATTTTTGTCCAGGTACTTATCAGTCAGCTATTGCATCTTTGTGCAAAATACTGCTGATACAAATTACAGCCTGGTATTGCTTTATTCCCTGACTGTTGAATTAGCCCCATACTACCTAACTTGTAAGCCAAAATCGACTCTAATTCGACAGGGTCAGTAGCATTGATGACGGTATTGAGGGCATTGGCTAATTCTGGCTGTTCTTGTAAGATTATCCGATGACGCTGTAAGTGATGGCAATAAATTCCGGTGGTTGTGGAGGCAGTTTCTAGCAGTTGGGCCAGAGTTATTTTTCCAAAACTAAGGTGATAGATGGCAGTGTGTACCAAAGCGGGATGTCCCCCAATCAGGTTCATTAGTTGCCTAATTTCTTCTCTATCTAACCAGTCGACTCCGTAGCGTTGCGTTAATTGCTGCACCTCATCTAGACTGAAGTGGGTTAACTGAATCGGTAGTCCCACATTGAATGGAGAACGGTTAATATCGAGGGGAACGTAAATTTCCGTCGAGTGAACCACAATCAGGCGGAGTATTTGCCAAATAGGTAGGATTTTGCTTTTTTCATACCAGGAGCGCAACAGAGGTAAAAAATCCTTCGCTATTTGAGGATGCTCAAAAATCTGATTCATCTCATCCAAGGCGAAGACAAGAGGAGTGGCAATTGATTTTAACAGATAGTCTTCAAAGTAAAAAGTACAGCTAATTTTACTTCCCAAATCTTCATCCCAATATTCATTGAGTTTCGGTTTTAGCTGAAACTGGCGAGCGATGTTGGCACACAGCCAGCGCAAAAATTTATCTAAATCCCTCAAAATTTCTTGGTCAACTTGTTCCAGGTTGAGACTGACGGTGCGGTAGCCCTGGCGTTTGGCATAGTCGAGAACTCTCAACAGCAGTGAAGTTTTGCCCATTTCTCTGGGAGCTTTGATTCGCACTAAAGCTCCTGGTTTCCTAATTTCTTGATACACTTGCTTGTCTATGGGATAGCGTTCAATATAATAAGGAGAATCGAGCCGGACTGCGCCACTGGGATAGAGCGGCGATCGCTCCTGGTTAGTGCAGTTCAACTTAGAAGATTCAGAAGTTTTGTCTATAGTCTGAGATGGCACCTCAAACTCCAGATCGGCAATTTCTCTCCAGTCCAGTGCCAAGCTTTGACAAAGTTCTTCAAAAGTGGCGAAGTCAACTGGCTTACCTGTTAGGAATTTGCTGACTGTGGCTAGTGGTCTGTCAAGCTTACACTGATGAGATATTGAGATAGAATATAGAAAAATTCGTCACTGGGAAGTTAATGCCCAAGAAATACATCGTAGACCTGAATGAAGCTGAACGAAATGCCCTCTTAAAATTGACCACCACAGGCAAACACGCTGCCTATAAAATTAATCATGCTCGTATTTTGCTCAAAGCTGATGTGAACCAACCAAATGGAGGTTGGTCAGATGCGGCGATCGCCAAAGCGATAGATATAAGTATCCCAACCATAGAAGTGGAATTAGGATATGTTGAGGAAATTAGCCATGAAACTGTCAGACAAACTCTTAAAAAAACAAATTAAAGCCCCATCAAATTGAATCTTGGGTAATTCCGCCAAAACAGAATGCCGAGTTTGTCTATTACATGGAGTCAGTGTTAGAGGTTTATCAGCGACCATTAGACCCGGATTTTCCCGTTATTTGTCTGGATGAACAGTTAAAACAACTTGTTAAAGAAATCATTGAACCAATTCCAGCTAAACCAGGGCAAAAAGAACGTTATGATTACCAATATGAGCGTAATGGGACGGCTAACATCTTCATGGTGTGTAACCCCATCGAAGGATGGCGCATGGCTAAAGTCACTCAAAGGCGCACCGCCATTGATTATGCACATTTACTCAAAGAAATAGTTGATGGCTATTTGGTCGACGCTTATCGCATTACCATTGTCCAAGACCAGCTTAATACTCATTCTCCCGCCTCTTTATACAAAGCTTTTCCTCCAGAAGAAGCTCGACGTATCCTTAATCGTTTGCATTTTGGCTACACCCCAAAGCATGGAAGTTGGTTGAATATGGCTGAGATTGAATTGAGTGTTCTTTCACGTCAATGCTTAAACCGACGCATTCCTAATTTCACGACTTTAACTCAAGAAGTCGATGCTTGGGTTAAACAACGTAATAGTCAAGATACTTGGATTGATTGGCGATTTACTACTAAAGATGCTCGCATTAAACTCCAGAAATTATATCCATCAATTCAATCTTGACAGACCACTAGATTGGAGCAAATTGTGGGGTTAAAAGATGCCAATGCTTTCAAGAAATTAGGGGGGTTGAGTTCTAATGAAAATGACTTTGTTAATTCTAGTGTTGCCTGGCGCGATCAACAGGAACGACAGCAAAAAAAACGACGGCGCAATACTATTTTGTCCCTAAGTATTTTCTCGGCGATCGCCTTGGCACTGGGTAGCTGGGGTTGGTTCAGTAGTGTAGAGGCGACAAAAAATTTAGAATTAGCCAACGCGAACGAACAAGAAGCTGAGGAGAATGCTCAAGAAGCTAGGAAGAATGCACAAGAAGCCAGGAGGAATGCTCAAGAAGCTGAGGAGCAAAAGAAAGTGGCTGAACAAAGTGCAGCAGAAGCTAAAGAACAAGCACTAATAGCGGAATTTCAGACGGAACAAGCTGTGAGTTATATCAAACAAATAGAAAGCTTTTTTAAGGAACACAATATACCCAGGGAGGGTCTTACTCTCGAAGATGGACTCCTTGAACAAATTTATGGCTGGATACTAACAGAAGATCACGTAGAATCTTACAAAAAGAACGATCCTTTGATGAGCGAGTTGACTCAATTAATCAAACGAGATTGTCCTAATGCTATAACTTTGGGAGAATGTAAGGAATGGAGTTCTAAGCTCTATGGAGACATATTAAAAACAGCGGATGAGATAGAATAAACTAAATCACGTCTGATGTGGATTAAAGATTAAGTTGTCTGATAAGATTGGATAAACTATTTCATCGAGGATGAGTGCTGCTGAGATTGATTTTAGCGGTGTATCGTCCAAAAATAATTGCCTGTGCGTAAGCGCGATCGCTGATTGCCATTCGGTAGAAATAAATCCTTTATCACCATAAATATGACCAATCATTGAACAATGAACATTGACGAGCGAGACTCGGCGAGGTTGCGGAGGAAGCCCGCTCCCTGTCCCCCCTTATAGGGGGGATATAGGGGGGTGGGAGCAAGGGAATGTCCTCCAAGACATCCTCGCCTAGAGCATGCGCGAGTTGAACATTTAGGTTTCAAGCCTCTCCCTTCAGGGATAAAGAAGGTTTGAGAAAGGATTCAAGCCATTTCCAAACGAATGGTAAATGGTAAATGATAAATGAATTGACAACCTTTGATACCAAATCCGGTTATCAAAACGATATAATCACATTAATCAATTTCTGTGGATTCATCTTGTAGTCGCATTCTAATGGCTTCTGCATTGGCTGGAAACCCTTCTGCTAAGGATAACAGTTCTAGGGTTCGGGCTAATTTTTTCAAGGCACTGGGAGAATATTCAATCAGATTTGATGGCTTCAAAAACGTTTCAATTCCCACAGCAGAAGCATAATGAACTAATCCAGAAGGGGGCAAAATAATGCCAGAACTGCCTAAATAATCGCCAATGGCTTTGGGGGTATTTGCTCCGATCAATACAGTGCCGACAGAGCGAATTTGTTCAACGAAATCCCAAGGTTCTGCGATCGCTAGCATGAGATATTGGGGCGCAAATTGATTAGCAATGGCGATCGCCTGACCAATAGAATCTACTACGACAATTAGACCATAATGAGCAATGGCTTTTTCTGAGAGAATTCCGTGAGCATTATCTTGTAATTGTGCTTGAACCTTTTGTTGCACCGCTTCAGCTAAGGTGGTATCTGGGGTCAACAGAATGACGGCAGAACTGGGATCTTGCTCAACTTGGGCTAATAAATCGGCTGCTATTTGCTCTGCATTGGCTTTGCGATCGGCAATGATGACTAATTCTGAAGCATCAAGGGGAATATCGATCATCACTTCGCCATGAACCATTTTTTTAGCTAAGGTGACTTCTAATCCCCCTGTTCCGGTGATAACATTGACTTTGGGAATGGTTTCAGTACCATAGGCTAACGCAGCAATGGCGGTTGCTCCCCCTAAACGGTAAATTTCATCAATCCCTGCGATTTGCGCTGCGACTAAAATATCGGCATGAATTTTGCCCTGGGGGTCTGGAGGGGTGACTAAAATAATTTTAGGAACTTTGGCAACTTTAGCAGGAATGGCTTGCATCAAGACGCGACTGAGACGGGAACCTTGATCCCCAGCAACGTAGAGTCCTGCACTTTTCACCGGGGTATATCGTTTGCCAATTACCACATCATCAACTTCAAATTTAACCCAGGATTTTGGTAACCGTTGACGATGAAATAACTCTAACTTTTGATGGACGATAGTAATGGCATCAAGTAAAGCTTTAGGAATTTGTTGATAGGCAGCATCTAATTCCGAACCACTTACCCGCAACTGTTTGGAAAGCAAGGGTTTTCCACTTTGATCTAGTAAGCCCAAATCACCGTCACGCCTAATCCTATCAATAATTTCTCGCACCAGGATTTCTTTCCCTTGGATCTCATCCCGATAGGGGCGATCGCGGATTCTTTGTAATTCTATTTGTACTTCAGCCGACTGAGTAATGATTCGCAGCATGGAGTTAGAATACCCCTCTGGACTACTACCAAAAGTGATTTAGCGTCACTCACTTATATAGCTTAGCTTGGATTTCTATTCTTGTTGTGATTGAAATTGCTCTGTTTGGTTGTGATAGGACACTTTTTCAAGATTTAGATTGCCCTTGCCTCCTGCTTCGTCTCAAAGGCAGCTAATTGGGGTTGCCACTCTGTTAAGTCAGTTAAAGCGCGATCGCGGTATTTGCCATATCTTTCTCGTTTATTACGAACTCTTTGCGGCAAATCAGGTAAGATACCAAAATTTGGGGGCATAGGTTGAAAATGTTTTGCAGAAGCACTACTAATAAACTCAAATAAGGCACCCATCATAGTTGTCGGTGGCAGTTTGATAGGATCTAATCCTAAGACAGTCCTGGCAGCGTTTGTTCCGGCTAACCATCCCCCTGCGGCTGCTGCTGTATAGCCTTCTGTGCCGATTAATTGACCGGCTGCTAAGAGTGTGGGACGGTTGCTAAACTGGAGGGTGGGATCGAGTAGTTGGGGTGAATTGATAAAGGTGTTGCGGTGCATCACGCCCATGCGTACAAATTCAGCATTTTCTAAGCCAGGAATCAGTTTAAAGACTCGTTTTTGTTCTCCCCATTTCAAATTTGTCTGGAAGCCCACCATATTCCATAATTTACCTTGTTTGTCTTCTTGTCTGAGTTGAACAACGGCGTAGGGTCGTTTTTCTCGATTTTCGGGATCACGAAAGTCTCCCAAACGGCTATCAAATAAACCAACGGGTTTGAGGGGGCCATAGCGCATCGTATCTTCTCCTCGTTTCGCTAATTCTTCGATGGGGAGACATCCTTCAAAAAATTTGGCCGTTTCTCGCTCAAAATCTTTTAATTCAGCTTGTTCTGCCTGACAAAGTTCTGCGCGAAATTGTAAATATTGGTCTTGGTTGAGGGGACAATTTAGATAAGCAGCTTCTCCTTTATCGTAGCGGGAGGCAAGAAAGGCGATATCCGTATTGATGGAGTCTCCAACAATAATAGGACTAGCTGCATCAAAAAAACTCATGTAGTCCATGCCAGTAAACTGTTGTAAGTCTTCTGCCAGAGAAGGAGAAGTCAGGGGGCCAGTAGCCAGAATAACAGTGCTGTCTGTGGGAATTTTAGGGATTTCTGAGCGGTTTAATTCAATGAGGGGATGGTTGGCTAAAGTTTGGGTTAATTGATGGCTAAAGATGCCCCTATCAACGGCTAAGGCACCCCCCGCAGGGACGGCGTGTTGATCGGCAGTTTGGATGATAATAGAGTTGAGGCGACGTAGTTCTTCGTGGAGAAGACCTGCTGCGCGATCGCTTGACATGGCCCCAAAAGAGTTGCTACAAACTAATTCGGCTAATTCTTCGCTATGATGGGCAGGACTGGTACGAATGGGACGCATTTCGTGAAGAATGACTGAAATACCAGCTTGAGCAACTTGCCAGGCTGCTTCGGTTCCTGCTAAACCACCACCAATTACTTGAACTTTTGCTTGTGAAGATATCATTAATATCAGTTATGAATTAATCGTTACTCAGTCAGAATATTTCCATTTTAATCTAGAGCCTGTCTGTAAAGTCATTGATGTCCATTTCTTGTGGGGGCAAGGCATCAAAAATTTATCTCTACTTATCGGAAATGTTGATACTTTTGCTTTGCCTACTAGGGCGTGAGAAGTGTTATTTTTAATCCTAATTGTGTTGTTTGCAGACACGCCCTAGTTAAATTAATTGTTCATTGGATAAAGCATTAATTAGCAAAGTTTAGGAGCTTAAATATTCTTAAGCCCCTAGATCAACAAATATAGAATTTAATCGTTAAAGACTCGCGTAACCGAAAGTTACATTGAACTCACGACACCAAATGCCGACTGCTTGATAATCATCCAAATTTACATCATCAGGAATTTCATACCGTTGTGTACCACTAAATTCTTGTAAAGGTGCAAGGGACATATAATCTTCTTCAGAAAGATTAACGGGAACCTCATTGCCACGATATAAAATTACTTGAACATCTGGCCCATCAGCAGTGGTAAAGTCTTTATCAAATTCTAAATAATGTTTTTCTCCCTCTTTTATGATTGTTGCTTTTCCTGCAGTGGGATGATCTTGTTCTGTGGTGACAAAACTTCCCGATCTCGTTATTTCTTTAACCTGAGCGATCGCTTCTTTATTAGAAAAAATGTTATTCCCTGCTAAAACAGAAGTTGTCTCAACAAAAGATATACCAACGGTACTAAGAATTAAGACAGGAGTAATTAAAGAAGTGGCTACGTGATTGAGTTTCATAGTTATTATCTCTAAGTGATTGCTTTTGCTTACTTACTAGCATCTACCACTTACCTTAAGTTGTTCTGGGAGATTTCTGAGAATTCATTCAGTGATCGCTCATCTCTTCAACAGGTTATGTAGAAGTTGTAGGAGTTCAGGAGTTCAGGAGTTTAGGAGTTTAGGAGTTTAGGAGTTTAGGAGTTTAGGAGTTTAGGAGTTTAGGAGTTAGTGGGTAGTGGTTAGTAGTTAAACATCATACCAATTCTCAAAATTAACCAGAAACTTGGTAGGTTGAATAAAACGATAGTGAAA
>JBCDDV010000058.1:0-9166 GCA_039180145.1 Cyanobacteria bacterium P01_G01_bin.49
ATAAGCTTTTGTTGGGTTTCACTATCGTTTTACCCAACCTACCAAGTTTCCGGTTACTTTTGAGAATTAGTATAAGGAATCAAAGACTTGATTTTTCAAGAATTTTTTGATCGGATTAACTTCAGAACAATAAGGAGGTTGAAATAATAAAATGATATTATCAGGAATAGATAAGTCTATTCCCAAATGCACTTGCCATTATCTAACTAAATGATCTGAATTTCATCAGGATATTTTTCAGCAAAAAGCTCTATCAATTACTCATATAAGTGTGGTTCAAGTTAATGAAATTGATATAAAAAGTAGAAGTTTTTGTAACTTGAGCATTGTCATAGCCTCAGACCAGTTCGTAATCAAGCGTAGCGCACTTGAAAAATCAGTCGCCTTGCTGTTACTGGTGGTAAAAGCTTGTGAAAGCAAGAAGGATCTTGAACAAAGCCAAAGCCAGCTTTCGCAGCGATTACGATTTCATTTTCTTTCCCGTAGTAATGATGAATAACTTGATCGGGTTGACGACCAGATCGATGGGCAAAAAGAGTATGTAGTGGTTTCTGATTGTGCGATCGCGGCATCATCACATGGGCCCCCGATTGGGTATCCATGTCCGTAATATAGAAATAGGCTGTCATGAAATTATAACCTGCTACATCATAGTGGTAGCTATAGGGAAGAAAGCGATATTTCTGCTCCCCGACTGGTAAATCAGAGACAAATGCCCAGGTGAGATGTCGAGTGACCTTGGTGGGCCAATAGTTGAGATAGTTGCGGGCAATTTGCAATAAGTTAGGATCTTGGGCAACCTGTTCGATTGCTGGACAATGCTCTGGATTTTGAACTAACCCTCTTAAAACATGATGTCCGCAAGGAAGTTGTCCTTGCTGTACGTCCTCGGCCATAAATTCACGGTCAAAATGTGGCTCTCGACAAAGATTCATACAGGCAAATTGATAGATCTGATCTACCAATTCTGGCAGTAATTGGATGTTAAAACTAACACCTTCTCGCTTTAATTCAGTGACACACTGCTCAACTGAGAGATCGGGAAAAATGGAGTAATCTCTCGGATTAAGCTGATCTTTATAGGCGATCGGGTTCTTATTTTGAACTCGGTTTTGGGAAAGACTGTACAACTGACGGACATATCTAAAACGACCGACTGTATGGTGTAAATCTTGCCTTTGCCAACGTCTGACGAGTCGCTCTAGAGGATTTAATACATGATCTGACATGACAATAATTGGTTCCGTGGCGAAAAGTTTCCAAGAGGACAAATTTGTGTAATTATAGCCATACGGATTTATTTTAAAACAGATTTATCATAATACAACCTAAACAAAAATTCCTGATCGAAATAGTATCGATCAGGAATAATAAAAATATTGAAAAATCAATGGTCACTCTTAAGAAGCTGCTTCTTGACGTTCTTTGGCTTCTTTGATCACTTCTTCTGCCACATTACTCGGACAGGGTGAATAGTGAGAAAACTCCATGGAGAACTGACCGCGACCTGATGTCATGGTACGAAGATCACCAATATAACCAAACATCTCACTCAATGGCACATCTGCCTTAATGCGGGCCCCCATCAACGTAGAATTTTGCGATTTAATCATGCCACGACGACGGTTCAGATCGCCAATGACATCTCCCATATAATCTTCAGGCGTAAATACATCTACGTTCATGATCGGTTCTAGAATTTGGGGGCCAGCTTTGGGAATAGATTGACGATAACCTGCCCTAGCTGCAATTTCAAAGGCGATCGCCGAAGAGTCAACGGGGTGGAATGCCCCATCGGTTAAGGTTACTTTCAAATCCACGCAAGGGAAACCTGCGAGGACACCCTTATCAATACTCATTTGAAACCCTTTCTGCACTGCCGGCCAGAATTCTCTGGGGACGTTACCCCCTGTTACCTTAGACTCAAACTGGAAGCCGCTACCAGATTCACCAGGTTCAACGATGTAATCGATTTTACCAAATTGACCCGATCCCCCAGATTGTTTCTTATGAGTGTAACTATCATTGATGACTTTGGTAATAGACTCACGATAAGCAACCTGGGGTTTACCAACTTCTACTTCTACGCTGTGGGTACGCTTGAGAATATCAACCTTAATATCAAGGTGTAGTTCTCCCATCCCTTTGATAATGGTTTCCCCACTCTCTTGATCCGTCTCCATATAGAACGAAGGATCTTCTTGAACCATCTTACTCAAGGCCATAGCCATTTTTTCATTGTCCCCTTTCTTCTTGGGACTTACCGCAACAGAAATCACCGGATCGGGGAAGACCATCGGTTCAAGGGTTGCTGGAAACTTGGGATCACAGAGGGTATGTCCTGTTTGTACGTTTTTCATGCCGACAACAGCAACAATATCTCCTGCTTGGGCAGTTTCAATTTCCTCGCGGGAGTTAGCGTGCATTTCTACTAAACGGCTGACACGCTCAGTTTTACCCGTTGCAGTATCTAGCACAGTGTCACCCTTAGAAATAGTGCCTGAGTAGAGACGGGTAAAGGTTAAAGCCCCAAAGCGATCATCCATAATCTTAAAGGCTAAAGCCCGTAAGGGTTTTTCTGGATCAACAATGGCATAACCACCCGTTTCGTTCCCTTCTAAATCAATCTCTGGTTGAGGTTTAACTTGTGTGGGATCGGGGAGATAGTCAATGACAGCATCGAGGACTAATTGTACCCCTTTATTTTTAAAAGATGAGCCGCAATAGGTGGGGAAAAACGCTAAATCGCGGGTTCCTTTACGAATACAATTCTTGATTTCGTCAATTTCTAGTTCTTCTCCTTCGAGATACTTTTCCATGATCGCATCGTCTTGTTCGATCGCTAGTTCGATCATGGCTTCGCGATAGGTTTCTACATCATCTTTCATCTCAGCAGGGACTTCTTCGATAGTGTAGTTCATGGGATCACCCGAATCATCCCAAATCCAGGCTTTACGGGTCAATAAATCAACGACACCACGAAACTCGCTTTCCACTCCAACTGGTAGTACCATAACCAGGGGTTTCGCCACCAAGATGTCTTCGACTTGTTTGACTACGCTAAAGAAATCGGCACCAGTACGATCCAATTTATTGACGTAAATAATCCGAGCGACCTTAGAGTCGTTAGCATAACGCCAGTTGGTTTCGGACTGGGGTTCTACCCCTCCTGAGCCGCAAAAAACCCCAACACCACCGTCAAGAACCTTTAAAGAACGGTAGACCTCAATCGTGAAGTCAACGTGTCCTGGTGTGTCTATAATATTGAGTTGGTAGTCTTTCCAGAAACAGCTAGTAGCAGCAGATTGAATGGTGATACCACGCTCTTGTTCTTGTTCCATGAAGTCTGTTGTAGCTGCACCTTCATGAACTTCACCAATTTTATGGATCTTACCGGTCAATTTGAGAATTCTTTCGGTGGTGGTTGTTTTGCCTGCATCTACGTGAGCGAAGATGCCGATGTTACGATAGCGGGTCAGATCTTTTTTCATATTAGCTTTCAACGTGAGGTTTTACAGAGTTTGGTATCCACTTTTTTGGTGGTACTCAAAAGGGGGATCGGCGTTGTCTTCATAACGACTAGCGTAGGCTATATTGAAACCACTCATAATATCAATACTTGAGATGTCCCCTTACATTACTTAATAACAACAGCAATTATTGTAAAATATTTTGACATGGTTCTCTTGGGAGTGACAACACAAACTTGCTGTTGCTGACACATATCTCGTCGTTTTCTAGTGCAAATATAATTGAAGACCCCCAGACATATCCTTAATCTGATCATAAGATGTCTGGGGAATTTAGTTGCATACTTGCTCAAACTAAGGAAATATTCTCGTTAGTCAAGATATCCCATCAGTAATGCAGGATCATCAATTTCATTAGGAGCAACTGGACGATTCCCCATTACTGTATAGGTTTCGCTAACTTGTAGATGACTTACCATAATCGGCCGCTGACCGGAAATGGCCAGAGTTCCCGCTATTTCCATCTCACCAGACATCACAGGACGAGGACTTCTAACTGAGCCATAGGTACTAACTACGTCAAGATGACTTGCTTCGATAGGACGATTTCCAGGCAGATGATGGCTGGGATCGGTAATTAATTGTATTCCTTGAGCCGTTTTGCTAGACTCATCTTTGACAGATAAGGCACTTGTCTCTTTATTTTCTTTGCTACGGGTGCTGCGGGTGGCTGTTTTCGTGCCGCTTGTCGTAGTTGATTTTGTTGTTTGTGCGGTTTGATTTCCGTTGGTTTCGGGCTTTTCAGCAGTCATGTTATTTATCTCCTGAATGTTATTATCATAGCTTAAAGGACTAAGGACGCTAAGAACTACTGTAATTTTCTACATAGCATACTTACTGTGTTAATAATAAACCCCCAGACACACTTCGCCTAGTCTAATTGCAAAATTAATTGAGAAAGATATCTAGACAATTACTATTCTGTTTTTCTTTGATTTATTTCTGATATCGGTTTGATAAATTGTTCTAATTATGTTTTGTATTCTCGTTGACCTTTATCCTCTATCTTTTCTCAATTATGGGTGATGTATTAACGATTTATCTGAATTTTAGAGAGTCAATAATTAGGGTGAAACATCGAATTTTTATTACTTTACTAACTTAATATTTTTCGTATTTACCCTCAAGTAAAAGTAAAAATTAATTAAAATTGATTGTATATTTAACCAAAAACTAATTATGCTTTAATGCTGAAAAATAGAAATAGTTCGAGGGTTTAGATTATTAGGATATTATAGTCATAGGTAGGAAATTATGTTTATTCAGAAAAACATCTTCAGATGCTTAGGGAGCCAATAAGGTCTGATCAGGAAAAACTTTTTTAAATCTATCTATTTTTTATCTTTTCACCAAGCCTTAGTTAATATTAGTATTTTAGCTCACTTGATTTAGCTTCAACGATAGACAGGCGTTCTTAGTTTGCTTCAAAGAAACATAAGCTTCAAATTCGACTTCTTATCTCATTATGACCCTATATTCCTTTGAAGAAAAATATCGACGCTTACGACAAGAATTACTCGGTGGGGCGATCGCCCTAGGGGGTGTTTTTTTAATCGGAACTTTTTGGTATTGGTTGATTGAAAAATGGTCAGTGATCGAAGCTGCTTACATGACCATTATTACCCTCTCAACAGTAGGATTTTCAGAAGTTAGACCCCTTGATGACCAGGCTCGTCTATTTACCATTGGTTTAATTTTAATGGGGTTGATTACCATTGGTTATATTGTCAATCGATTAACCGAAGCTTTCATTCAAGGCTATTTCCAAGAAGGCATTCGACAACGACAGGAGAGACGCATGATAGATACTCTAGAACACCATTGTATTGTCTGTGGTTATGGACGAACCGCCCGCCAGGTTGCCTTAGAATTTACGGCTGAAGAGGTTCCTTTTGTTATTATTGAGTCCCTTCCCGAACAGGTCGAAGAAGCAAAACAACAAGGTTATATGGTCATCCAAGGAGATGCTACCTTAGATGAATGTTTGATAAGTGCCAGGATAGATAAGGCTGTTTGTTTAGTCTCAGCTTTAACCTCAGATGCGGAGAATCTTTACACAGTCTTATCAGCCAAAACCCTAAACCCCAAAATTCGAGCGATCGCCCGTGCCAGTACCGAAGAAGCTGTTTTGAAATTGCAACGAGCGGGGGCAGATGCGGTGGTTTCTCCTTATATCACAGGAGGCAAAAGGTTGGCCGCAGCCGCATTGCGACCACAAGTGATGGACTTTGTTGATGGCATCTTAACGGGAACTGATCGCACCTTCTATATGGAAGAATTTCTCCTTGATCCCAACTATTGTCCTTGTGTCGGCAAAACCCTCAGCCAAGCTAGACTCAGACTACAATCAGGGGCTTTAGTTTTAGCGATTCGTCGCTCCGATGGGACATTGATTGGCGGGCCGACGGGTGAAACAGAATTAATGGCGGGGGACTTGTTAATTTGTATGGGAACCCCCGAACAACTTAGACAACTGAATCAAATTTTGGGCCCCATTAGCCCCTCACCAGCCGTTCGTCCACCAAGACATAAATAAACCTGGGTTCGGGGTTCGGGGTTCGGAGTTGGATGATATTTAACGAGATAAGATGAACTTGTTTAATCAACAGCCTCATAATCATTGGCAATGGTTTCATCATCATCAAAGCTAAATGTGACATCTAAGTCTACATCCTCTTCAAGTTCAAGCTGCTCAACATCATCAAGCTCAATAGACTCCATATCGATAGAAGAGGTTGTTTGATAAGGCATCGTTGTTCCATAAGAAGACTGGGTTGGCTGGAGGTCAGCTTGGATTGTTACAGGTTCATCGATATCATTAAAGGTATCTTGGAAATTTTTTCCCGGACTAGCCTGACGATAAACTTCGCTACCTAATGCCAAGAGAGTTTGTCTAAATTCATCAATATAAGATTTTAACTTTTCTAAGCTAATACCGGAATTATTTAAAGCAGCTTCAAGTTGTTCTTTTTTCTGCTTACTCTGGAATTTTAATTCCGCACTAATCAACTCTCCATTTTCATTGAGGGTGGTTTCGTAGGTGTGGAAAAGACTATCGGCTTGATTTTGTACTTCAATCATCTGCATACGGCGACGATCTGCCTCAGCAAATTGTCGAGCTTCTTGTTGCATTCGCTCAATTTCAGCAGATTTTAACCCACCAGTATGACTAATAATAATGCTTTGTTCTTTGCCTGTTCCTTGATCTTGAGCCGCTACCTTTAAAATACCGTTGACATCAATTTCAAAACTAACTTCGATTTGTGGCACCCCTCTAGGGGCAGGAGGAATACCAGCTAAAAGGCATTTCCCTAAGCTACGATTATCTTTAGCTAAAGCCCGTTCTCCTTGAAGGACATGGATTTCTACGGAAGTTTGTCCATCGGTTGCTGTGGAGAATACTTGGAACTTACTGGTGGGAATGGTGGTATTGCGTTCAATAATTCTCGTAAAGACTTCCCCAAGGGTTTCAATGCCCAGAGATAAAGGCGTGACATCTAATAATAAGACATCTTTGACCTCTCCACCTAAGACTCCCCCTTGAATGGCTGCCCCCAATGCCACTGCTTCATCTGGGTTGATGGAACGATCCATCTGACTATTGGGAAATACCTGTTGAATAACGCGATGAATAGCAGGCATTCGAGTTGAACCACCCACTAGAATTACCCGTTCTACTTCTTGAGCATTGAGTTCACAATCTCTGAGAGCTTGATTTAAGGGGTCTAAGGTTGCTTGGGATAATTCTTTGGTTAATTCTTCAAATTGAGTCCGACTGAGTTCAGCTTCTAGGTGTTTCGGGCCACTTTCGTCTGCTGTAATGAAGGGCAAATTAATCGAGGTACTCAGCATACTCGATAATTCGATTTTGGCTTTTTCAGCCGCTTCTCGTAGCCTTTGCACTGCCATTTTATCGCCACTGAGGTCGATATTTTCTTGGTTCTTAAAATTCTCTACCATCCAAAGAACAACGGCATTATCGAAATCGTCTCCCCCTAGATGATTATTGCCAGCAGTTGCTTTGACTTCAAATACGCCGTTGCCTAATTGGAGAATCGAAACATCAAAGGTTCCTCCACCTAAATCAAAGACTAAGATATATTGTTCTTCTTCTTGTTTATCTAACCCGTAGGCTAAAGCGGCGGCTGTGGGTTCATTAACGATTCTCAGAACGTCTAATGCTGCAATGGTTCCAGCGTCTTTTGTCGCTTGTCGCTGAGCATCGGTAAAATAGGCAGGAACCGTAATCACTGCTTCGGTAACGGGTTCTCCTAAATAATTTTCGGCATCAATTTTTAATTTTTGTAAGATCATGGCCGAAATTTCTTGGGTCGTATACTGGGTACCCCGAATATCGACACTGACCATATCATCCCGCCCTTTGACGCACTCATAAGGAACCCGCGATCGCTCTTCTTGAGTTTCTTCCCAACGTCGCCCAATAAATCGTTTGATACTATAAATCGTATTTTCTGCATTGGTCACGGCTTGTCGCTTCGCCAATTGACCGACAAGACGTTGGTTTCCCTTGCCAAACCCCAAAATGCTAGGGGTAGTGCGTCCTCCCTCTGCGCTAGGGATGACTATGGGTTTTCCTCCTTCTAGGACAGCGACACAACTGTTGGTCGTTCCTAGATCGATGCCAATGACTTTTCCCATAGCACTCTCGATGTAATAAGTTTCTCAAAATATCAATAAAGTGAGAGAAGTCACGAAAACGTTGACGTTGTTTTAGTAACTTCTTTTCCTCACATCTATATTACCCACTAATTTGAGTCATGTTTTCAGGGTCATCCCTTAATTTAATTGTCTGAAGTGTTCTCTTCAGGGGTTTGGGGTTTTTCTTCCTCATTTGACTCGTCGGGTTTTGGTGCGGCTACTTTAACCATGGCATGGCGTAATACTTGCTCTCCTAGCAAATAACCCCGAATTAACTCTTCAATAATGGTTCCTTCTGGGTATTCGTTGGTATATTCGCGCAACATGGCTTCATGATAGAGGGGATCAAACATTTGACCTTCTGGACGCATCGGGGCAACCCCTAACCGTTTAAGACCATCGACGAGATTTTTATAAACCCCTTGATAACTTTTGTGAATGGCAGCTTCTCCATCGTTGTTAGGATTAATTTGGCTGCGGGCCCGTTCAAAATTGTCGACGACGGATAATAGTTCTCCGATGGTGCGACATTTGACTTGGGTTTCTAGGTCTTGTTTTTCTTTGGCGGTGCGTTTGCGATAATTATCAAATTCTGCGGTTAAGCGAATCTGGCTATTTTTGAGGCTTTCAAACTGTTCGCTTTGTTCTTGAAGTTTTTGTTGTAACGCTTCAATTTGTTCTGTTAAAGCAGCAATAACCTGTTCTGGGTTAGCTGTTTCTGATGATTCTTCAACGGTGGTTGTTTCTACTGTTGCTTCGACTGCTTCTGCTTCATCTGTTGAATCATCTATTGTAGGCTGGGTTGGAGTTTCTGGTTCAACTGGGGTTGCTGCATCATCAGCTTGCTCAGTTTGAGGGGTTTCTAGGTTTTTTTCTAGTTGTTGTTGTTCGTTGGTCATAGTGGGTTTCTCTTAAGTTGTCAGAGATTTTCGTCATTTAACAATCTCTTGTGCTGACGCTTCTATATATTGTGGAAT
>JBCDDV010000059.1:0-8915 GCA_039180145.1 Cyanobacteria bacterium P01_G01_bin.49
ACTGACTTTTTCTTGCTCAGTATTCCCTCACCACTAACTGGAAAGCCATCAATTCTTCATAAAATCGTCGCTGAAATGTCACACTCGTCTGCCAATATGTGACTAACGTTCAAATCAATAGTAGCTTTAAAAAGCTGGGCATTACTTCATGAATCTCTTGAAATTTTTTGTTGGTGTGGTTATTTTGCTATGTGCAGCTTATCCTGCGTACCAAATTAAATCTGCCTTGGGAATTGATATAATTTCCAACTATCATGCCCCCGACACTCTGATTTATGGGAAAAAAGCAATCACTAAGATCAAGCGCACCCAAAAATTCACTAATTGAATTACACAAACCGAAATGGAAAGCAGAGGATCTTTAGCTTCGTAAAGTTTAGTTACATAAATACCTCAGGTGTCCAATTACCGTGCAATCCGTAGGGAATATGGTGTTTAAGATGTAGTATAGCCAGAGGATTATTTTCTAAATTTTTTGCATCCAAGATTATAATATCGGAACGATGTTTACTGCTGTCATAAATCATCACTAATAGCCATCCTTCATCCTCATCATCGGTATTAGGTTTCGGTACAAAAATTGGTTCGCTTACGTATCCTGTTGGTGCAAAAGAGTGTATCGATTTTTTCCCAGTTACTAAATCCAATTTAAGAATGGCTTGCAATGGAGCATTTCCTTGAGAATTGTGAGCAGATCCTGTAAATAAATAACGATATTTTCGACCAACATTTTCGGGGTTGATCGTAGGAAATTCACAACAACGACTTTCTATAATTTGTTTCTCAATTTTTTCATTTTCTACATCTATTTTAAACCGCCATATTTTTCCAGAGTCTAAATTATCAAAATCTACATCTTTGTAATTTTTGTCAGGCTCAATTTGAGGAAGAGAGTCATAACAGATTGAATCTAAATAAATATTTTTTCCTTCTTCAAAAGCATTAGCGTGATGAAAAACAAATCCTGATTTTATTTCTAAACTTTTCATTTCTTTGTAAGTAGCAATACGCGGAATAACGATCAAACGACTAGGTTTTGTCGGATGAAATTTAACACATTCTCCTGCTCCCTGAAAACCGAAAATATAGGGTAAAGGATTGAATGTAACAGAGTTTTGAAGAAAGAGGCAGTAATGAGGCGTAATGGCAAAATCATGGATAAAAGAGAATCCAGGAACACTATGGGAATGACGACGCAATAATTTTCCATTGGGCGCAAATTCATACAATGTAATTTTACTAGAAATACCTGGTTTAATTGAAAAATTTATTAAGCATGGCTGTCCATTGTCTAACTCGCAATTAGGATCAAGGCGGGGATGAGCAGAAATGGAGTCACCAGGATTTAATATTCCGTCTAAATAATCTATACCGATTGTATCTAAAGTTTTGGGATTAAGTCGATAAGGTTCTGCTGCTTCCCAAAGTGCTAATAATTTACCTCCCCAATAAATTACGTTTGTATTGGCAATATTTTTAATTTGAAGATCAAAAAAATTATTTAACCATCCACCAGGTTTCTGTGTGCCAAAAACTCCCCGATAAATCATTTTGCCTGCTGCTTGTTCTGCTTTGTATCCCTCAGTACCAACAAAACGATTACGAAAATGTACTTTTCCATTAGGTAGAAAAGAAATAGCACAGATCATTCCATCGCCATCAAAGGGATGTTTTAAAGGAGTCCCTTGCACTTCTAACAAACCAGGCCCGTTACGAAATAAAGTTCCTTGCAACTCTTTGGGAATTATCCCCTCAATGTCATCAATAAAATAATCATATTCATTGGGTTGAGACTGATAACCTTGTTGCCACTGTTGGGGGTCATAAGATTTTTTTTTCGTGTCCTGGGGGAATACAGTAGTCATAATTAATATTTGATTGATAATCGTTTACTTTTCGTTGTTGATGACAAATTCAGGTATGGCTAAATTGCTCGATCTGGTTTCTAAAGAATGATTTTTCGCAATTTTAGGAGAAACGCTAAGTATTTTTTCTTTAGCTTTTTTTTCTTGATTTTGGGGATCGGTTTTTGGCAGCCACCTAATCAAAGGTAATGGTAATAAGGTTGATAAATTTGTGAAAACTACCAACAACCAAAGGTTATCGAAATTTGTTTCTGTTACACCCAACCAATGAGTTAACAATGCTTCTAATTCATGGGATAGCAAATTAGAGAGATTAACAATGGACATCAGTAATGCAAAAAATGTTGCTTCGATGCCTTCAGGACATAATCTTGCTGATAAAACTAGGATAGGTAAAAAGGCAATTTGACCAGCAACTGTGAGGATGAGACTATCACCTAGACTAAACCAATGATCGTCAATTCCAAGAACACGGTTAGTGTGAGTTACTAGTAACAGCGTTGTCATTCCTAAACCAGACGAAATCACCACACTCCAACCTAAAATCTCTCTAAAAGAAACATTTTTTAGGAATTTTTGATATCCCCAAATTCCTAGCAAAGATGCCACACTGGTAACGAGACGTACTCTGCCTAAAAACTCTGATTCAAAGCCTAGTTCATTAGTCGTAAAGTAAAAGAATGCTGAATCAGAATTGGGAGTTGCTTGCCATAAAAAAACAAACGCAGTGGGCAACAAAATTGATTTTTGTTTGATTGCTTGCCAAACTAGTTTGATTTGCTGTTTTACTTGAAAATTGTTTGGTTGAGAAACTTGCGTTATTTCTTTAACAGGATCTTCTGCAATAAACCAAGCAGCCGCGCAAACAATTAAAGGGAAAATTGCAGTGACAGCAAATACAGTTTGATTACTCAGATGCTGCAATAACCAACCACTTAAATAAGCTGTAATTAATCCCCCAAGAGCAGACATACCCCAAGTTAACGATTGTAATGATCCCGCCTGCCCTAATGACTCTTTTCGGGCCCGTTCTACCACTAATGAATCGACAATGACATCGCTGAGAGCGACAGATAGAGAAGTTAACAATAAGGTGGCAGTAGCTAACCAGGCATTAGTAACAACAGTTGCTAAAAGTATCCAAGATAAACTGCCTAATATCCCCGAAAGAATGAGATAAGGGCGACGACGATAACCGAAAAGGGGCAATCCATCAGAAAGAAAGCCAAAAACTGGTTTTATGACCCAAGGAATGGCTGCAATTCCAATTAGGGCTCCTGTTTGGGCGGGAGTTAACCCCAAGTCGTCTTTGAGAAAGAAACTAACCGCTAAACGGGCTAAACCAAGAATTCCTTGGACAAAGTAGACGCTGAGAATGGCAAATAGTTCAGGAGTAGGTTCATTACCGAATAAAACTGTATTCTTTAGCTTTTTTTTAAAGTGTTTTGGGTGGCGAACAACAGCACTCATGAAGATAAATAAAGTTTTATGACGTTATCTATCATAGATCAGCTTGGAAAGAGGAAGCAAAAAGAGTTTAGGGAAGAAAGATTAGAATATGGGTAGACTTCGTGTAAAGAAATATAAAAAACGTTAAGATTAATATCAAAGACAAATATAAAATACTTATTTAGCATAATGTCCAACACCAATCCTACAGAGCAGGAACTACTCAAAACAATTCTTGAACCCTTGTTAGAAGATTTTCAATATTGGTTTTCTCGCTCTCATCAGTTACTCGCATCAGAGCGTATCACTTTTTTGTCCAGTGAAGAACAGGCCGCATTACTTGATCGAGTGAAAACCAGTGAGCAAGAAGTCCGTACCGCTAAATTGCTCTTTCAAGCTACCGGAAAACAGGCAGGAATTGATACGAAAGCCTTAGTCCCTTGGCATAAATTAGTGGCTGAGTGCTGGCAAGTGTCAAGGAAATGGCGATCGCAACAAGGGGACAATTCTTCGAGAACTTAAGTATGTATCTCTGGATGTAACAATCCTTAGATAATTCCACAATCCAAGGTAAGCTAATTAAGGATAACCTTAAAGAAAGCCTAAGTTCCCCCCCATTCAACTACATTGCCAACACCTTTATCCACATAGGTGCTTTTTCGGAGGATTTCAAATGTTACATTTAATTTACGTAGTAGTATTCACAATTGTTGCTTTCCTTGCTGTGAGTAACTTGATTCGTAGTTTAATTACCGTTAGTATGAGTTCTCAACGTCGTTATCCCAATCGAGGAATATCACCCATAGAGAAAGACATCAAACGCAAAAACTCTCAAAAGGCTATGCATCCAGAACTCTTAGATGATCGAGGTAACCCGATTAATGAACCCCTGTTAGTAATGCGCTCAGTAACAGTTGAAGATGCGAGACAACAGTTGGATGCGTTATACGATGCTTCTCCGAGTCCCTCTCAGGAAAAAGAAGAGGATAGTTAAAATTTGGGTCGCAAATAAATTATCTAACTAAGAGCAGATTTTAGAAAAGTAAGTTTATTTTAATCTCAGTGGATTTAGTCAACCCAAAACCCCAGAGTTGATAGTTGTAAAGAAATTAAAGGGATGCTGTTCCTGCTCCTTGAAACATCAGCCAAGATAAGAAAAAATTAATCACAAATACTGCTAATAGAGATGTTACTACTGCTGCGGTGGTGGATTGTCCAACGCCTTTAGCGCCACCTGTTGTTGTTAGTCCCCAACTACAGCCAATGACAGCAATTAATCCCCCAAAAGCGACTGATTTAATTACTGAAGTGACTAAGTCCCAAAGTTCTAAGAAATTGCGAACAGACGTTAAGAAAACTTGAGGCGAAATATCGTAGAGTCCATTAGCAATTAAAAGTCCTCCTGTCATTCCTGTCAATAATGACAGGATGTTCAACATCGGCAACATAAAACAACAAGCCATAACGCGAGGAACGACTAAATAATCAATTGGGTCTGTTTTTAACATATAAAGAGCATCAATTTGTTCAGTCACACGCATTGTTCCAATCTCAGCAGCAAAAGCCGAGCCAACCCTGCCAGCTACTACCACAGCGGTGAGAACTGGTGCCAATTCTCTTGTTAACGCTACCGCTAAAACACCGCCTACTGTTGATGCCGCCCCAAAATTAATAAATTCTCTCGAAACTTGTATGGTAAAGACCATACCAACAAATCCAGCCGTTACTAGAGCAATCGTCAAAGATTCGGGTCCGACAATGCTCATCTGTTCGAGGGTATTACGTCGATGGATTTTGGTTTTGAGAAAATGAAAAAAGACCTGGCCGCCTAGAAGAATTGCTGCTAATAATCGTTCAAACCAGATACCAAGTCCTCGTCGGGAATATGTTCGATTGGCCATGATGCCTCGTTATCCTTTGTCACTCTTAGTTATAACGCTGTGGGCCAAGAATAAGCAACAACAAGCCAGTAAATATCTAAGGGTTGCCGTATTATCTGCTACTAAAGATCAAATAATTGCTACTTTTCAGAGGCTTCAATACGGAATCTTTCAACTGACGCTAAGAGATCGCGAGAAATTCCCACCAGATTTTGTAATGACCCGGCGACTCGTTGAGACTCGTGGGACGTTTCTTGAGCAGTTAATTCCACAGACTGCATGACTTGACCCACCGCCTTAGAATTTTCCTGTTGTTGAATAGTATCTCCAGTAATGGAACGAACTAGGGTATTGATATGGTTAGACACATCAATAATATCTTCGAGAGAACGTTTGGCTTGTTCGGATCTATCTGTTACGTCAATTACCTGCTGAATACCTTCTTCCATCGCTGTCATAACTGAACCCGTCTCACTTTGAATTTGCAAGACGATTTGTTCGATCTCTTTGAGAGATTTAGCAGAACGATCAGCTAGCTGACGGACTTCATCAGCAACGATCGCAAAACCTCGACCGGCTTCTCCGGCTCTAGCCGCTTGAATTGAGGCGTTGAGGGCAAGTAAATTAGTTCTTGAAGCAATTTGAGAGATTAAAGCGACAATTTTGGAAATTTCTTGAGATGCTTCTGCTAACCGTTTTACCTTACGGGTGGTTTCTGAGACTGTTTCTCGAATTTGCAAGATTCCTGCCACCGTCCGTTCTACAGCTTCACCGCCCTTCAGAGCCGTCACAGAGGAAGTGTGAGCAACTTCTTCTGCTTCACGAGCATTTTCAGCTACCCGTTGAATGGATTCGGTCATCACTTGAACAGAATTGAGGGTAACTGCTAACTCTTCTGCCATGCGTAGAGCATCAGTAGAATTATTGCGGGCGAATAATTCACTATCTGTCGAGCTTTGGTTAACTTGCTTGGCAGTACGTTTTACCTGAGCGACAATTTCTCGTAGATTATTGATCGTCAAATTGAAAGCATCTGCTACTGCGCCTAAAACATCAGCCGTGACCTCAGCTTCTACAGTTAAGTCTCCTCTAGCGGCCCCTTCTACATCGTCAAGGAGACGAATTACTTGCCGTTGAAGGTCTTCTCTTGCTTGTTCCGTTTCTGCTGCTCTTTGTTGAGCTTCACTGGTGGTAGTGAGAATGATACGAGATAGTTGATTAAAACTCGTAGACAACTGACCTAATTCGTCTTGAGAAATTACCGTTGCCTTAACATTGTAATTTCCTGCATACATCTCATCGAACTGCGCTTGCAAATCATTAATAGTGCGCTTGATGTAGTTAGAACTGAGCAAACCAAAGAAGAGGGTACTACCAAAACCAGCCACACCACCTATCAAAGCCATTAATAAAAACGGATTAGCAAATTTTATTGAATTTGCCCCTTGAGTAGGTTGAGAAGTTTGAGAGGAGTTTGGTTGCTGAAGTTCTGAAGTATCAGCTTGGGGTTGTTTTTGCCCTAAAAACCAACCCAAACCACCAACCAAAAGAATCGCCACAAAAGAAACTAATCCAGTTGCTCCTGCTGCAATCCAAGGTTTTGATTTAATTGATATATTGAGAAACCAGCTAAAGTATCCTGGTTGTTGTTCTACGATTAGCTGGCTCACTTTAGCCGGACTACCCGAAATCGAAGTGTTACTGAACTCTTCAGGTTTAACCCAATTAACTGTTCCGGTGGCTGATTCTTCTCCCAGAAGATCCCCAGTTGCTAACCCAAGATTATCATCATTAATATCTCCACTGAGTTGAGTAAATAAATCAGAATCAGGCAACTGATCATTTATCTCCATGAAATCAAAATTCGCTAAATTTTTTAAACTATCTTCTTGAAAACCCTCCACATTATCTGATGTTTGATTTTGGGCTGGCAACTGACCAGAAGAGATCATCGGCGTTACCTGAATGGTAGGATCGCTTTGAGACGTATAACTTGACCAATCAAGATCTGTATTGACTTCTTGGTTATTCTCTAAACTCTGCTCATTTTCATAATCCGAAAGGGAATTATCCAATGGGGGGGCAACAACAAAGGTATTTTCTTCATCATTAGGTTGAGTCTTGATTTCAGTTTGTAGGTCTTCTTCCTCAGCGAATGTAAAGTTTTCACTAGTTGCTTGATCAAGCTCAGACCAAGGTTGCTCAGAATCTTCTGAAGAGTCCTCTTTGTCTTGACGGGAATTGATTTCATTAGGATTAGCAAAAGGATTAGATACCACATCAGAAGCAGTTGCTCTTTGCTCTCTATCAGCAGAATTCCCAATCGATATTTCTTGTCCAATAGTCGGTTCTCCTAAATCCTCTTCGTTAAAAGCCGCACTATCCCAGTCAAGGCCATCAAGGTCAAAATCATCAGCCCACTTTTTTGAGTCATCTTCAGTCTGACTGGGTGGTTCATTGGTATCGGACAAATCCGATTTTGATGGAGGAACTTTATCCTTTGATTGATTTAAGACTTCTTGAATTTGTGCTAGTCCTTGGTTGGCATAATCAAGCAAATCTTTGCGTTCAGTGCGTTGAAGAACAGATTGATATTGCTGATGAGCAGTTTCATACTTTCCCAGACTGTAGTGAATGTGACCCTGTAATAAAAGAACATCGGGATCTTCAGGAAAAGCTTCTACCATTGGTTCTATGAGAGTTGCTGCCTCTTCATAGTTTCCCTGTCCATAAGCCACATAAGCTTCATTATATATTTTTGCGTAGTCTGTCCCTGGTGTCATTGCTTCTCTCCTATCGGTGGAATCTTGTCAGTTACTAGTTATGAGTTATTTGTATTTATATGAATGAATCTTGAGTTTCTTGTTAATTAGACAGCCCATCGAGCTGAACGCAAGATAGCGATATGGTCTAATAAACGTAAAACTTTCTGAGAATCTTCATCAAATTTCCATTCTCCTTGGACATAAGGAGCAATATGATCAGCAACATTGGTTGCAGCTTCTAATTGTTCAATATCAAGCCATTCCATATCTTCTAGTTTATCAATGGCTAGGCCGAGAATTGTTTCTTGCTCCTCAACAGCAATAACGGGAATTTCTGGGCGATCGGTCTTTAATGGAATAGTATTGCCTAAAAATTGTCCGAGATCAGCTACCCAAATTATTTGACCCCTTAAGTTAAGGGTTCCTAACAGCAAAGGAGAAGCATTGGGAATGGGGGTAATGCGATCAGGGGTTTGTTGCATTACTTCTTTAATCGCAATTGCCGGAAGGGCAAATTCTTCTTGAGAGGGAAGACGAAAACGCAAATGTAATTCTCCTTCAGGGGTTTGTAACCCTTGAATTTCAGGAGAAATTTCTTGGCTGTTATTTGTGATAAATTCTGGATTCCCAATCATATTTCTTGTTTTTTTACTTATTGGTTAATAATTTTTTTATTGGCGTAGGAGTTGCCGAATCGTTCCGAGCAATTCAACGTCTTCAAAGGGCTTAGCAACATAAGCGTCGGCGCCTTGTTTCATACCCCAATAACGATCAAATTCTTCTCCTTTTGACGAACACATGACCACGGGAACACTCTGGGTTTTGGGATCAGATTTGAGCCGACGACACACCTCATAGCCATTCATTTTTGGCATGACAATATCCAAGATAATGAGATCGGGATTTAATTGTTGAATGTTTTCGAGGGCCGCAACCCCATCATTGGCAACAACGAC
>JBCDDV010000060.1:0-8904 GCA_039180145.1 Cyanobacteria bacterium P01_G01_bin.49
CCTAACTCTCAGATTCAAGAGTTTCTCGATATTAATAATGGTTCAGGAATTCAACATATTGCCTTAAAAACTAATAATATTACTTCCGTTACTCGTCAACTTCGTTCGAGAGGACTCGCTTTTCTGCGCGTTCCTCATAATTATTATACTTTAGACAAAAAGCAATTGAATTGCCATTTTTCTCAGATGGAATGGCAAGATCTGATTGAACAAAATATTTTATTGGATTCTGAAAAAAGTCAACTGTTATCTTTGTATAAAAATCCTAAATTTATTCCTATTTTGCTCCAAATTTTTACCGAACCTATTTTTAATAAACCAACCTTCTTTTTTGAAATTATCGAAAGAAGAGAACAAGCGAAAGGATTTGGAGAAGGAAATTTCCTCGCATTATTTAAAGCGATAGAAAGAGAACAAATGAAAAGAGGAACATTGATGAATTGTTAATAAGTAAATTAAAACACGATTACCTAATATTGTATAAGTATCGAAACTTAATTAATTACACATCAGAGCCAGAATTATTAACGCTACTGCTACTTAATTGTTCAAGAACATTCTAACTGATAAACTTCTTCGGAAACTTTTTTTAATCGTCTTAGTTGAGCTTTCATATCTTTTTTTGTCCAACTCGCAGCAAATTGATTAAATCCCCAACTAATTAAAGGGTTAGGAACAGCAAATTCAAAACGGTTAATTAATTTTGTTCCCGTTGATATGGGTTGACATTCCCAGCGATCGCGTCCTTTAAAAAAACCATTAAATTCCCAAATAATTAACCCTGGTTCCCGCTTAGCAACATGACTAATTAAAGTGGGATTAATTAGCGGAATTTTTATGATAAAGCGGCTTTTTCCGCCAACTTCTGTACTCCATTCTCTGATAGGTTCACATTTTAAAGCTGGGTTTAACCAGCGGTGCATTAATTCCAAATCTGTAATACATCGCTCAACAATAGTAGCACTAGCGTTAATTAAAATGGTTTGCTCAAAAACTTGAGAAGATGACATAATTAGCAATAATCAAATTATTAATAAGTTTTATTCTCCATAAAACGGCTCAATCTTTTTGACATAGTTCAACGGAGCAATTGACAATAGCAACTTATATGAAATCGCGATCAAGTTTGCTACAAAAGACCGCAGAGGAGCAGGGAGACAAATTGTTCGTAGCATTCTTTTTTCCATTTGATATTAATATTATTTCACTCAAGTTGAAAGATGCCGACCAAAAAAAAATTTGTTGATCGGCTTACCAAAATAGCCATGAATCAATTCTGGCGTGGACAATAAAGGCAATTTTCTTTTTAACCTGTATTACGCATTCCAGCAGCAATCCCATTAATGGTTAATAATGCGCCTCGTAATAACTCTTCTTTAGAATAGCGAAAATGGACTACCCCAGACTCTGCTTGTTGCGTGTATTGACGTAACCGTTTTAGTAGAGAAACTTGTAAAAATCCCAATGGAACAATAGTACCGTTTCTTAATTGGACTGACCGTTGTAAGGCGAGATCCCCATCTAATAGTTTAGGTTCTTTGGTAATCATCAAAACAATATCCCGTGTTCGATGATATTCTTGGGAAATTTGTTCAAATACCCGTTCAAACCGCTCGAAATCTTCAGGTTTTGATAGTTCTCTCACGTAATGGTGAGCAATTTGTAAATCTACCTTGGATAAAGTCATTTCTACCTTAGAAATCACCATTTTAAAGAATGGCCATTTCAAATAAAAATAACGCAACAGTTTCAAATTTTCATCCGGTTCTTGATCGAAGAAAGTTTGTAAGGCAGTACCAACGCCATACCAAGCAGGTAGTAGAAAACGACTTTGTGTCCAACTAAACACCCAAGGAATGGCTCGTAAGGTACTCAAATCTTTTTTCCCACTTTTGCGTCGTGCAGGGCGAGAACTAATCTGTAATTGACTAATTTCGGGAATGGGAGTAACCGAAAGAAAGAAATCAATAAAATCAGGTTGTTCATAAATCAAGCTTCGATAGGCTTGACGAGCGCAACAGGCCAACTCCTCCATGATATCGTTCCAGGGGCTAATATCATCAAAGCCACTGCCTAATAAACTGGCTTGAATAACGGCGGTAGTAGCAGTTTCTAGATTATATAAGGCTAATTCAGGCAAGGAATATTTTGAGGCTAAAACTTCCCCTTGTTCCGTAATTTTAATCCGTCCGTTAATGGTTGAAGTCGGTTGAGCCAAAATGGCTGCATAAGCAGGGCCACCGCCTCGTCCTACCGATCCGCCTCGTCCATGAAACAGTCTCAGGTCAATATTATGGGGTTTTGCAACATTTTGTAAGGCTTTTTGGGCTTTGTGAATTTCCCAGTTACTACTCAAAAAACCTGAATCTTTGTTACTGTCGGAATACCCGACCATAATTTCTTGCAAGTTGGTGGGTTGTAATTCAGGAAGGGTCAAATTATCAGCATCATTCAGTTGATCGTATCCCCCTGCCAACGCAGCCCGATATAGGGGTAACTTAAATAAAGCTCCCATAATTTCTGGGGCCCGTTTCAAGTCATCGACTGTTTCAAATAAAGGAACAATGCGGATGGTAGTTGTACTAGTACCCGGATCGTAGAGTCCTGCTTCTTTGGCTAGTAATAATACTTCTAGTACATCACTGACATCATTGGTCATACTGATGATGTAGGTTTGGCAGATATCTAAGCTAAATTCCTGTTGTAAATACCGCAACATCCGCATGGTTTCGATAGTTTCGTAGGTTCTGCTCTCAAAGGGCATTTCCAAGGGAATGAGGGGACGGCGGGTTTGTAGTTCTTGTACTAACCAAGTGACTTTTTCAGCTTCAGATAGTTGACTATAGGGCCTAGGTAAAATCTTTAAATAATTGGCAATTTCTTCGATCGCTTCGGAATGACGAGAAGACTCTTGACGAAAATCTAACTGAGTGAGGGTAAAGCCAAACATTTCTGCTTGGAAAATCAAGTTTTCCAATTCTTGGCAGTTGAGTCCTGTTTCTTCTAGATTACGTTTGATTAATTGTAATTCTTCCCAAAATTCCTCGCCACAACGGTAGATATTGTGTTGGGGATCTTCTGAGACTAATTGTTGCTGATCTGGGTGCGCTAAGCGGTTATTGCGATTACGGGTATTTTCTAAGCGTTTCTGAATGTAGGCTAATTTGAGGCGATAGGGTTCTTGACGATAGCGGATGGCTAATTCTTCGTAAATGTCGGGCATTTCCACGCGATCGCGTTCCAAGGAGTCTAATAAGTCTTGAGAGACATTGCTCCAGTGGAGAGAAGGACTTAAGATCTCCTCTAAATCTTCAATCGCTTTTAAATATTTCTCTAAAATCAGGTTACGTTGATAACAGGCGGTTTGCCAGGTCACTGCAGGGGTCACTGAGGGATTACCATCGCGATCGCCTCCTACCCAAGACCCAAAACGACAAAAAGTGTTACTGGGGGGACGTAACCAGGGGAAACAGCTTTTGAGGGCTTGTTGTAGCCGTTTAGAGAGTTGAGGCAGGGCATCACATAACACCTCGTCAAAGTAGTGTAAAGTATAGTCTACTTCATCGAGAACACTCGGTTTAAACTGATGAAGTTCATCGGTGCGCCACCAGAGGCGAATTTCTTCGGTCAGTTGTTCGATGACTGACTGTGCTTCCCAAGAGGTGGTTAATCCCATACCCCGAAAGGCTTCTTCTGCCCGATCTAGCCGCCTTAGTAGATTAACGATACGTCTTTGTTTGCGTCGAATGGTATGACGGACAATTTCTGTGGGATGGGCAGTAAATACCAGGCGAATATCGAGTTGATTAATCAGCCGTTGAATTTGTTGGGGGGGAACATTTAACTGTTTTAACTGTGGGAATAACCAATGGAAGGTTCCGGCTTGTCCTTGATTATTATCGCTACCAACAAAGGTTTTTTCCAGTAAATTGGCTCCTGTTGAGCCGTTAGCGGACTTTTCTTCATTACTGTTGAGTTTTTCTTGTTGTTCTTCTTCTTGATAGATAGCCCGTCTATTTAACTGTTGATCTCGCTGTTCGTAGTGTTGCTCAACAATGTTAATTAGCTGAAAATAAAGAGCAAATGCTCTGGCTGCACGAATTGCTTCATTGAGTTCTAACCCCTCAATTAACTCATTAATAGAGGCTTCTAGGCTATCAGTAACCTGTCCTTCTGGAGAGCAAATTTCCCTCAGTTTTTTAAGTAAATCTACCAATTCTTGACCGCATTCCGCCTGTAATACCGCTTCCCACAAATCTTCTACTAATTTGAGACGGTGGCGTAAAAATAAATCGGAAGTAGAGAAAATATTTACATCTTCAATCGTCGACTGAAATGATTCAAGCAGCGGGCTCATGGCAACCTCAAGAAATATTCTACGATTCAATTGCTAATGTAATAGCTCAACCAAGAAAAGTGATCAAAGGAGTATTTTGGCTATATTTGACTTCAAGGCGATTAAGTCGTTTTTTGTTGGGTTGAATCACCTGTTTAGACATAAAGTCCCCCAGCAACCCCCCCTATTTTATCGGGTCTTTTCTGATTTCGGGGACATTTATCGTCGAAGTTGAGAAAATTTTAAGGTTGCTTTAACATTAATGTCTGGCTAAGTCCCGCGCTATAAACGAGCGGGACGCATCGAACCGTAGGTGAGTACCCGCAATGTTTTAGCGTTCCTTGCTACGCTGCGGCGCGATTGCACGGGACACAGCCCTACCAATATATTAACGTGCAAAGCAAAACCTTGTCTATATAACTTATGTTACCACACTACAGATGTTGTGCTAACATAGTGGTATGTTGACTCTAAATTACTCATACCGAATCTACCCTGATAGCAAACAAGAGGTAATGTTGTCTGAATGGCTTGAAATTTGCCGTCGTTCATATAACTATGCTTTGCGAGAATTGAAAGATTGGATTGCTTCTAGGAAGTGTCCAATAGATCGGTGTAATTTAGAGTCAGAATATATCATGACTGCTGATTATCCTTTTCCAAGTTATCATCAGCAACAAAATCAATTACCGCAAGCCAAGAAAACATTTCCCTTGTTAGGGAAAGTTCCCAGTCAAGTCTTGCAAACGAACGTAAGAAGATTACATGATGCTTGGGACTTTTTTCGTAATCGGGGTTTTGGCTTTCCGAGGTTCAAGAAATACGGACAGATGAAGTCTTTACTATTTCCTCAGTTCAGAAGCAATCCGTTAACTGGGTGGCAAATCAATTTACCAAAACTGGGGAAAGTACAGATAAATCTCCATCGTCCTATTCCTAACGGATTTATCTTAAAACAGGTAAGGGTTATCAAAAAAGCTAAGGGTTGGTTTGCTGTCATCAGCATTCAATCTGATATAACCTTACCTGAGATTGATACACCATTTGGACATCCATTAGGTATTGATGTCGGACTTTCTAGCTATTTAGCTACCAGTGACAACTATGTAGAAAAAGGACGCAAGTTCTTCAAAAGTGAATACCGCAAGCTGAAATTGCTGCAACGTCGCTTGAGTAGAAAAAGCAAGCGAGTGCGTAATTCTGAGAGTGTAATCCGTCGTTGTACGGCGGATGTAAGACACACGAAGTTGTACGGCGAATGTAAGACGCACTCAAGACAGCGTTCTAAGAACTACGAAAAAGCCAGAAAAAAAGTAGAAAAACAACACAATCATATCGCTTTCAAGCGTAAAGATTATCAGTTCAAATTAGCCCACAAAGTCTGTGATATGGGAGACAGTATCTTTATGGAGGATATTGATTTCCGCACAATGGCTAAGGGCTTTTTGGGTAAGCACACCCTTGATGCAGGTTTCGGGCAATTCAGGGATATTTTGAAATATGTCTGCAAGGTAAGGAGTAAGTATTTTGGTTTGGTTGACCACCGAGGAACCAGTCAAACTTGTCCTAATTGTCGTAGAGAAGTCAGAAAAACTTTGGCTGATAGGTTTCATGTCTGTCACGAATGCGGTTACGGAGTTGATTATTTTGTTGACCGTGACGTGGCAAGCGCACAAGAAATCTGTAATCGAGGAATAGAAACTACTACCCTGGGACTCAGGGGAAAGGAAACCGTCTGTCAAGTCGAGGTGTCGGGGGTGATGAACCTAGATAACTGGCGTAGGGGTTTGCCTCTGTGGGCAGAAATATCTTATCGTGAGATGGGAAGCCCACCCTGTACCGCCTAAGCGGTCAGGGCTGGGAGGATGTCACTGAATTTTAGTCTTCTCCTTCGTTTATGGGGTCGGGAAAGTTAAGAATAGGCAAGCGATCGCCTCTAAAAATTTCTTCACTGTTTTGTCCGATCGCTGATAGTTCTTCGGCTAACTTATGAGCGACTAAGACACCCCCAACCAAGGGAACAGTTGCTAAACTTAACCACACTTTCATTAATTCGGGAGATTGATTGAACTGACTCAAAATATTTACCTCTTTGTTATTGTATTTAATATAGCTAGAGATTGGGTTGGCAATTTCCAAAATTCCTTGAGCTAACTCGCTTAAAACACTTTAGAATAAGTAACGTTGGGTATCAAAACTAGAAAAAGGTAACAACTATATGACACCATCTTTAGCTAATTTCCTATGGAGTCTCGTTTGGGGAACTGTGATTGTCGTTATTCCCGTCACTCTCGGACTTGTATTCGTCAGCCAAAGCGATAAAATTAAACGTTTATAGGCTTCTCCCCACCCAGTCCCTATCAGGGTGGGGTTTTTTGTGTTAAATCTGCGAGTAGCAAGTCTCTCCATTTATCGAAGGGGACTTCGCTAATGACAATACTATTAAAGATTGGTTATTTTAAAAGTGAATTAACCTTACTGAGTATGCTAGCAGTAGAGTCTTATATAATTAAATTAGCTACCATAGAATAGAAAACGGAGAGCAACAATGGTTAACTTTGGGCTGAACTCAGCCAGCATCCTCGGTATTTTTCTAGCGGTAGCTGGAGCAGGATTATATTTTTTACGCACGGTTCGTCCAGAATTATCGAGGGATCACGACATCTTTTTTGCTGCCGTTGGATTATTATGCGGCCTCATTTTGCTATTTCAAGGATGGCGACTTGACCCCATTCTCCAATTTGGGCAATTCCTTCTCACCGGTTCGGCAGTCTTCTTTGCTGCAGAAACTATCCGTCTACGGGGTGCCACTACCGAACAAGCAAGACGAAGTTCTCCCCTCGTTGACGATGAACGTCGTGTCAGTAGAACGCAAGTTTACACAGAAGCTGAGTTGGATAGTTTAGAACCCTATGAAGACGAGGAAGCTTCTTATCGTAACCCTCGTTTAAGAGGCTATTCTGACCCCAGAAGTAGCCGCAGCAATAGCTATTCTGCTCAAGAACCTCGCAGCAGTAGAAGTCCTCGACGATCTTCTGATCCTTACGGCGATCGCCAAACTTCTTCGAGACGGCGATCTCGTCCTAGTCGTTCCTCTGCTGAAACCTACGAAGCTTGGGATGAACAAGGAGATATGTGGGAAGATCGGCCAAAAAGTCGTCGTCCCAGTCGTTCCCGTCCATCAGAACAACCCCCAACCACGACTAATAGATCCCCTCGTAAACGTCGTCCTCGTCCGTCAGATCAAGCAAGAACAAGGAATTATGCACCGAATGCTTCTGAAGCAACCCCGGCTGACTATGTCGACTATCAACCGATTGAGAAATCAGAAACCCCTAGAAGAAAAGACTCTCAACCCTACACATCAGATGAAAGCATAAAAGGCGATCGCCCTGAAGATAACCTCAATTCCTCCCGTTTCGACTATTAACTTAGTACAGTGGGTGTCATTTTTGGTTTGAGAATTGTTGCTCAATGGAGATTATCGATCACAAGCGTTGCTTTAATCAGCTTACTTTCAGGTTGTAATCTTTTTGATCGTTCTCAAGTTCCCACCACTTTAAATAGTCGCTACAATGACGAACAACCGGCCTTAAGTGGAGATGGCCGTTGGTTAGCCTTGGTCTCTAATCGTAATAGCACTAGCGAGATTCTACTTTACGATTTACGAGGAGAACAGTTTGTGAAACTGCCAGGACTAAATCAAAGTAATGTCATTCTTGAAAGTCCAAGTTTAAGCCGCACAGGACGCTATTTAGTGTATATTTCTAGTATTCAGGGACGACCAGATGTTGCGCTTTATGACCGGGCAACCAAGCGGGCTGAATTATTAACTCAAGGTTATCGCAGTTGGGTAAGAAATCCCCAAATTAGCCCCGACGGACGCTATATTGTTTTTGAAACGGCTAAGCGTGGCCAATGGGATATTGAAGTCTTTGATCGTGGTCCCCTCATTGAATTAGATATTCCTGATGGTACTCCGGTAGAAACCCCTTGAATTTGGAGAGGGGGAGATGAGGAGATGGGGAGATGGGGAGATGGGAGACAAGGAGACAAGGGGGACAAGGAGAAATGCTTACTTGTAAACGTTTTGTTATTATTTTGATGGCACTGACTAGCAGTATTGTTAGTGGTTGTAGTGGTTATCCTCGGCTGTTGAATTTTCCCTTTGATGGTAGTGGCAGATCTTTGAATAGTCGTTCTGCGGAATTGACCCCTCAAATCACCACAACTTATATTGTTTTTGTTTCTGATAGAAACGGATCTCAAGATATCTATCTATTTGATGCCCAAAAGCAGCAATTAATCTCCTTACCAGGATTAAATTCCCTTGATGAGGTAGCGTCTCATCCTTCAATTTCTGAGGATGGTCGTTATCTAGTATTTTCTGGTAGTCGTCAGGGAAAAACTAATATTTACCTATATGATCGTCAAACGGAACAAAAACGCAATTTAGCAGGAAATTTATCAGCCGAAGTTCGTAATCCTATTATTAATGCTGAAGGAACAATAGTGGCATTTGAGGTAGCAAAGGATGGTCAATGGGGTATCATAAATCATGATATCCC
>JBCDDV010000061.1:0-8829 GCA_039180145.1 Cyanobacteria bacterium P01_G01_bin.49
AGCAGCTATTATTTTTGTAACGGCTGGTTTAGCGATTATCCCTTTAGCCGCTTTTATGGGTCAAGCAACTGAAGCGATCGCCGTAGTTGTCGGGCCAAATTTAGGGGGATTATTAAACGCAACTTTTGGTAATGCCACAGAATTAATTTTAGCATTTGTTGCACTCAAAGAAGGTTTAATCAGCGTTGTCAAAGCAACAATTACAGGGTCAATTATTGGTAATTTATTATTAGTAGTCGGCTTTTCTATGTTATTAGGAGGATTACGCTACAAAGAGCAAACGTTTCAATCGGTAGCTGCCCGGCTAAATGCCTCTTCAATGAATTTAGCTGTTGTGGCAATTTTATTACCAACAGCCGTACAATATACATCAAGTGGTATTGAGGAACAAACCCTACAAAATTTATCCGTTGCCGTAGCAATTGTTTTAATTTTGGTCTATGCCCTAACACTCCTTTTCTCCATGAAAACCCATGCTTATTTATATGATGTAGGAGTGGCAGCAGAAGAAGAGGAAGAATCAAGTGAAGAAGAAGCGTCTCAAATTAATATGAGTAAATGGATTTTTATTCTGTTACTGGTTACCCTTGGTGTTGCCGTTGAATCAGAATTATTAGTCAATTCCTTAGAAGCCGCAACAGAGTCTTTAGGGTTAACTGCCTTGTTCACTGGGGTTATCCTATTACCCATTGTCGGTAATGCTGCAGAACACGCCACAGCAGTGACAGTTGCTATGAAAAATAAGATGGATTTGTCTATGTCTGTTGCGGTGGGATCTAGTTTGCAAATTGCCCTATTTGTTGCCCCTGTTTTAGTCCTTGCCGGTTGGATTTTAGGACAACCAATGGATTTAGATTTTAATCCCTTTGAATTAGTGGCAGTAGCGGTGGCCGTTTTAATTACCAACTCTATTAGTTCTGATGGTCGTTCTAATTGGTTAGAAGGTATCTTGTTACTGGCAACCTATATTGTTGTTGGTCTAGCCTTTTATTTCCATCCGGTTGTAGAAGGATTAAGCTAATTCTTGGCTTCAAATTAAGATTTCCTAAGTTGCTTTTACTGAGATTGGGGAATCTTAATTTATTTACGCTGACTCTCGAAATTCCCATTTGTTTTAGGTAGCTAAACTTGAAAAAAGTTCTCTTAAATGAAACTTTCAAATGATTCTCCAAAAGATAACGAATATTATACTTAATTACAGATCGGCACTTTACTTAGGTACAATAAGTAAGAGCAAAGATTAGGAAAACCCTGCCAAAAAAAATACAGAAGTTGCCAACTTAACTAACTTTATGACTGTTCAACCGATAACGTCCCAACCCCCTCACAACAAAACAATTGAAACATCTAGCCCTTCAGACTTCAAACCTTGGCGGGGTTTGATAGAAACCTATCGTCCTTATCTCCCTGTTACCGAAAAAACCCCAGTTATCACATTACTCGAAGGAAATACCCCCCTAATTCCTGCTCCCTACATCTCCGGGCAAATTGGCAGAGGCGTTAAAGTATTAGTGAAATATGATGGCTTAAACCCCACAGGAAGCTTCAAAGATCGGGGCATGACTATGGCAATTTCCAAAGCCACTGAAGCAGGTGCCAAAGCGGTTATCTGTGCCAGTACAGGGAATACCTCGGCGGCGGCGGCGGCTTATGCAAGACGGGCAGGAATGCGGGCATTTGTGATTATTCCTGATGGCTATGTTGCCCTAGGTAAACTTGCCCAAGCTTTATTATATGGCGCAGAAGTGATCGCCATTGAAGGGAATTTTGATGATGCCTTAACTGTGGTGCGACAGATGGCAGAAAACTATCCTGTCACTTTAGTTAATTCAGTCAACCCTTATCGTTTAGAAGGACAAAAAACGGCTGCCTTTGAAGTCGTTGATGTCTTAGGTAATTCCCCCGACTGGCTATGTATTCCCGTCGGAAATGCAGGAAATATTAGCGCCTATTGGATGGGCTTTTGTCAATATCATAGCTTAGGAAACTGCAATAAACTGCCAAAAATGATGGGCTTTCAAGCAGCCGGTGCTGCCCCTTTTATTCATGGAAAACCGATCACTAACCCTGAAACCTTAGCGACTGCCATTCGCATCGGCAACCCAGCAAATTGGGAAAAAGCTTGGGGTGCCAAAGAAGCAAGTTTTGGAGAATTTAATAGTGTAACCGACGAAGAAATCTTAGCAGCCTATCAACTGTTAGCGTCTCAAGAAGGAATATTCTGTGAACCCGCTAGTGCAGCATCGGTGGCAGGGTTATTAAAAGTCAAAGATAGGGTTCCTAGTGAAGCAACGGTAGTTTGCATATTAACGGGCAATGGTTTGAAAGATCCCGACTGTGCCATTCAACATAGTCAAAATCAAGTTAAATCTGGCATTCAACCTGAGTTATCAAGGGTTGCTCACGTGATGGGATTTTAGCAATATTGAGCAGGAGTTTAATCGTTAATAATTTTCTTGTTTCTAAGTCTCCCGAACCCCGAACCCTCATTCATAGCAAACGTAAACGTAATTCAAGATGAGTATTCAAAGACAAATATCAGAATTGTCCCATCCTTGGTAAAATAGAAGTCTAGATGGGTTTTTCGAGAGAAGCAACCTTAGATTAGCAAATTACTCTAATCTAAAGCAGAGTTAATCTCCAACGAGAGTCATCCTTTCAAAAGATACCACTCTCACTTTGCTCTTAGAGGATGCTTTTTTACGACAAAATCAGAGGTTTTTAGGAGCAGCTTCGCAACGGGTGAAGATACCTATTAAACCTTTCTAGCACAGTTGAATTAACTGACATTCATACTTTGCTAGTCATACTCAAGTTTAGGGGTTAGCGACGCTGTTACTCACAGGGAAGCATCTTGAGTAGCCTGAGCATCCTCTAGAACGGTAACATCTCAATCGAAGAATAGAACACCTTCGTAACTTGGGTGTGGAGTTTGAACGGAAAAATGACTCAGATTGACAGAGTGCTAATCTTCTTATCTTCAGACTAACAATGCCAACTCACATTTAGTAAGGACTGTTTTGATGGAATTTTCAATCGCTACATTATTGTCCCATTTCAGTGATAATAAATTAGTTGCAGCTAAAGTATTAGAAAAAAAATTAGGGTGCGAAGACGAAGAAAACGTCGAAACCCTACAAATTATCCTTGATGCACTCGAAAAAATGGGAATGTTAGTCAAAGAGCGGGGAAAATACCGACGAGTTCTTGAAGATAACGTCGTTGAAGCCAAATTGCGCTGCTCTAGTAAAGGGTTTTGTTTTGCCATTCAAGATGAAGAAGACGCAGAAGATATTTATGTTCGAGAAACTCATTTAAGTAACGCTTGGAATGGCGATCGCGTCTTAGTGAGAATTATCAAAGAAGGAACCCGTCGTCGTTCTCCTGAAGGAGAAGTCAAACTAATTTTAGAAAGAGCAAATCCTTCTCTTTTGGCACAGGTGAAAAAGAATAATGGAGACTATCATGCCATTCCTTTAGATGATCGTTTATTGTTTGAATTAATGTTAGCAAAAAACGGGGGAGATTTAGAGCAAGCTGTCGATCATTTAGTTCATGTTTCTGTGTTACGTTATCCCATCGGAGAACATCCTCCTATGGGAAAAGTTACCCGAATTTTAGGCAGCGATGCAGAAGCAGCAGCCGATACAGATATTGTTTGTTGTAAACATGATTTACCGCAAAGTTTTACAGACGCTGTTGAAAAAGCAGCAAAAGCTTTACCAGAAACTTTCGATCCCAAAGAACTTGAAAATCGTTTAGACTGTCGAAAAAATTTAACCTTTGCCTTAGTCGAAGATGCCAAAAGAGACTGTTTACCTTTGATCGAAACAGCATTTACATTAGAAAAAACAGAAGAGCAAAATTGGCAATTTGGGGTTCATATTACAGATATTGCCCATTATATTGAAACTGATTCCCTTTTAGATAAAACGGCGAAAAAACGAGGGACGACCGTTTATTTAGGAGAAAAAGTGCTGCCAATGTTTCCTGAAGCGGTAACCCAGTATTATTCTTTGAAGCCAGAACAAGACTTTCTTACGCTCTCTATTTTAATGACCTTTGATAAGAATGGTCAGCTAATAGAATTTAATATTCATCCTAGCGTCATTAATGTTGATTATCAACTGACTTATCAACAAGCTCAAGGAATTTTATCCAACTTAGATCAAGTTCCTGATAATGAGCAAGAATTTGCAGAAAGACTGAAACAATTATTTTTTACCCTCAGTCCCTTAGTCAAGGCTCAACGGTTACAAAGAGGCGGATTTGAAATTCAATTAGAACCAAGATCTCCCTTTCAAGATGAAGGAAGAATTGGGACAATTATTGCTTCTTCAACAGTCCCCATTCGTTCATTATTAATGGAATTAGTAATTTTAGCTGGTAAACTAACAGCTGATCATTTATCAGCTTTAGGAGTGCCTGGAATTTATTGCGCGCAACCAGAACCCGACTGGGAAGAGTTAGAAGATTTACTCAAATTAGCAGCAAATTTAGGATTAAAAATTGACTTGAATTCGGAAGAAGATATGATACCCCAAGATTTTTATAATTTAACTCAAGCTATTAATAAATCGTCTTCTGCTCACGTGTTAAATTATTTACTTCATGAAACCTTAAAGTCTTCTAAATACAATAGTCATCCGGCTCCCCATTTCGGTTTAGCCTATGGTGATTGTTATACCCATTGTGTTTCTCCTGGACAACGTTATGGAGATTTATTGATACAAAGGATGTTAAAATTAGTCTTTGCAGAAGGACGCGATCGCCGGACGAAACAATCAAAAACAAGTGTTGATCTTCATAGTAATAGTTGTCACGGAAATATTAACTGGAATGTTTTACCCCCTGCTACTCAAGAAGAATTAGAAGAGAAGTTCCATTTCTTAGTTACCCATCTTAACGACCGAGAAAAATTAGCCGAAGATGCCGAAAAAGATCTTGACGGGTTGAAAAAAGCTGAGAAAATGAAAGAGCGAACTGGTCAAGTTTTTCGAGGATTAATTACGGGAGTTCAATCCTACGGTTTCTTTGTGGAAATTGAAGATTTGTTAGTAGAAGGATTAGTTCATGTGAGTTCTCTGAAAGATGATTGGTACGAATATCGGGCCCGTCATGGCTGTTTAGTAGGTCGCAAAAATCGTATTGCTTATCGGCTAGGCGATGAAGTCGAAGTCGAGGTAAAAAGTGTAGACTATTATCGACAACAAATCGATCTCGTCACTGTTGGTGGTGGTAGTGCTGCTCGAAATGATGACTGGGATGATGATTAATTATTTGTTGATTGTTAATTGTTCATAGTTAATTGTTGGTAGGAAATGGTGAATCAGACAACAAAAGCACAAAGTAAAAAGAGGAAACAAGGAATATTTCGCTCCTTATTTATTCCCTTGTTATTCAGTGTATTAACTCTGTTATCTGGATGTGTTCGCTATGACGTAGGGGTGAATTTTCATGAGCAACATCATGGAGAAATTGTACAGCATATTCGCTTAGCAGAACAGTTAACAAGCTTAAGTCAAACTGAAGCGAATAAGTGGTTGGATAGTCTTGAAAGCCGTGCCAAAGAATTAAAAGGAACCGCGCAGAAAATTTCTTCAGAAGAAATGCTTGTGACAATTCCCTTCAGTAATGGTCAAGACCTAACTAAGAAATTTAATCAATTTTTTAATCCTAATCCTTCAAAACTTTCTAACACTTTAAAAGAAGAAAATTCAGAATTAGTGCAGCTAAAAGCAGAGATGTCAATTAAGCAAAGTAACTGGATTTTCTTTGAAAAAAACCGACTTAACATTCAAGTTGATTTACGAGCATTAGGAGTCTTATCAAAACAAGGAAATGTTATCGTGAGTCCTGGATCATTAGTGGATCTAGAATTTGGGTTGACGACCCCTGAAAAAGTTAAAAGAATAGGGGAAACAGGAGATCAATTAGTTATTGCCTCCAACTTAGACGAACATCAAATGATTTGGAAACTTAAACCAGGTCAACTGAACACCATTGAAGCATCTTTTTGGGTTCCCAGTTATTTAGGAATAGGGACGTTAGGGATTATAGGGTTAATGTTACTGGGATTTTATGCCAAACATCGACATTTTCCCGGGTTACAAAAGACGACAGGTTGACAATAAAATATGCTGCAAGAGTCAATGGCCTAAAGAAATTATAACGAGAAGGACATGGATAAATATATCCTCACAAGAGAAGAAATCGAGGCTTATGAAGGTGTTCAGAAAACTCATTTTTTAAACAAAAATGCCTGTAGAATAAATAAATCTTTGGGTGATCTTACTGGATTAACTGGCTTTGGCTTTCATATCATAGAAATCCAACCAGGATATGAATCTACAGAGTTGCATATGCACTATCACGAAGATGAATGTGTTTATATTCTCGAAGGAGAGGCACAGGCAACTATTGGGGATCACGATTATCCTGTAAAAGCAGGGGATTTTATCGGCTATCGTGCAGGTGGAAAGCCTCATACACTTAAAAACACCAGTGACTCTTTGCTGAGGTGCATCGTTGTTGGTCAACGTCTTGATCACGATGTGGGCGATTATACAAACCTCAACAAACGTATTTATCGTAATAAAGGACTGAAATGGAATTTAGTTGATCTTGAAAATATAGATGAGCCAAATGCTGGGAAAAAAGCATAGTGACTTATCTACTCCAAAATGACGAGTTAAGATCAGTAGGGGTAGCCGGGAAAGATTTATCCGTCAATTCAAACTTGATGACTCAATAACGTGAGTTCGGAGTTCGGAGTTCGGAGGTCGGAGGTCGGTGTTAGGATTTCTTGATGTCAGATAATCTGGGAGGGAACCTCCCAGTTCTGACATCGCTTTTTCAACGAGAGAATAAGGTCGAGTGGTCTATAAATTATTTTTGTCGAACTCACGTCAATAGTAAGTTCGCTGCATCAAAAAAATTACTATCCTAAAATAGAAAAATAGTATCTATGGAATCTTATCGCCCTCGAATGCAGCTAAAAACCACTAAAATCTCTTCCCCCGTTTCCACCAGTATTAGTCCGTTATTCGTCTCTCCAACTCAAGTGATTAAGGGAGAAGGTATCCTGTCTCAAGTTGGTCAAGCGATCGCTCGTCTAGGAAAACGCCCTCTAGTGGTTGGGGGCAATCATAGTCTATCCTTGACTTATCCTCGTCTTGAGCCAATTTTTAAGCAATTTAAGCTAATTCCTGCCCAGGGAAACTATTCTCCTGACTGTTCTGAAAGTTCTCTGACAATGCTAACTAAAGCAGTACAACAACATCAAGCCGATTTTATCATTGGTGTCGGCGGTGGAAAATCCTTAGATACTGCCAAATTACTTGCCCATCAACAACAAATACCAGTGGTTACTCTACCCACATCTGGGGCGACTTGCGCTGCTTGGACAGCCCTCTCCAATATTTATTCTAATCAAGGAGCATTTCAATACGATGTCTCTTTGCTGCGTTGTCCTGATTTATTAATTGTTGACTATGAGATCATTAAAACAGCCCCCAAACGCACTTTAATCGCGGGAATTGGAGATGCGATCGCGAAATGGTATGAAGCCTCTGTCAGTAGTGCTAATGCAACAGCTACCCTGACTATTGCTGCTGTTCAACAGGCAAGAATTTTACGAGATATTCTTTTACAAAAATCAGCCGCCGCCTTAGATAATATTGGGGGAGAAGAGTGGCGTGATGTCGTAGATGCGTCTGTATTACTAGCTGGTGTCATTGGGGGGTTAGGTGGGGCAAATTGTCGGACAGTAGCTGCCCATGCTGTTCACAATGGGTTAACCCATATTCCAGCAGCAAAAAAGGCATTGCATGGGGAAAAAGTTGCTTACGGCATTCTCGTTCAATTACGCCTAGAAGAAATGGTACAAAAGAATCAATTAGCAGCATCTTCTCGACAGCAATTATTGAAATTTTATGATGAAATCGGCTTATCCAAAACCCTAGAAGATTTAGGGTTATCCAAAGCAACCTTAGGACAATTACGTCAAGCGACTGAAATAACTTGCCATCCTCATTCAGATATTCACCGTTTGCCCTTTTCGGTGTCTCCGGAGCAAGTATTAGCCGCCATGGTTTCAACGCAATAATATCCTTTCTAGACGATAGTATAGATATATTGATGAGGCAAAGAACTCTATGCAGACATTAATCGAGAGAGTTACTAATTTCCTTGGCTTTGATTTTGGATTTGAGCAGTTTAGTGAAAAGGCAATCAATGTCCTCAAGTTTGCACATAGTGAGGCGTTGCGATCGCAAAACCCGCAAGTTGAGCCAGAACATCTATTGGCTGGCTTGTTAGCTGATCCAACAACAGCCTCCGCACAGTTACTTCGAGCCAATGGTGCAACACTATACATCGAAACCAATGAACATTCTTTTGAATCTCAGGGAAATACAAAACTCAGCCCAAAAAGCAAATTCATAATGGAACTTGCTTTGCAAATTGTTCGGCTTCGGGATAAGAAATCAATCGGAACCGAACATTTATTGTGGGGATTAGTACGCCTTGCGGAAACAGATAAAACCACTTTAAATCAACTGTTTCAATTTTACGGAATTGATGCTGAAACATTGAACAATCAATTAATAGAAGTAGTTTAAGTTTTAATCTTTTGGCTTGTTACTTCAGCTTTCGTAAACTTATGATACCCTATTTTAATCCCATTAAAAAGTCGCAATTCCTAGTATTTCATACCAAATCCGCTTAAGTAACCCCAGATATGAGCTAAGATAAGTGAATGTCTAGAAAAGCCCATATTGAAGCTCATTTAAGTTCCTCAGAGCTAAAACAACGTTATCTATCAGCCAA
>JBCDDV010000062.1:0-8651 GCA_039180145.1 Cyanobacteria bacterium P01_G01_bin.49
CTCGAAAGGTGGCTACTTGGTCATTTCATTTATCGTTTGTGGGGCGACCCAAGACGCAAATCGCTTTTCTCCTGTTAGAAGAGGCTTGATACCCGAATGTTCAATGTTTGGTCAACAGCCTCAAAGATTTCAGCAAAAAATTGGTATTAATGAGAGAACGAGGGCGGAAATATTTCCGCCCTCCAAAAATTCCGTCCACACCTAAAGTTTGGGTATTTTTTACCCCGTTTGTCGATGAGGACTTTTGCCGACATTATTGTTAAACGTCGTAAGGTGCTTTACCTGAGAATTTAAGGGTGACAGGTTCAGGATTATTCCCAATTTTTCTGTCTTTTTTGCCGTAATAGTCACGACCTTCATTAACTTTTTCGGGGAAGACTCCATCAGCCGGGTGAAGATATTGAGTTTCGCCACTGGGATAAATGCGGTAGATTTTATAGTCTTGGATTTTGGGCTTGAACTTTGACCGTAACTGGGTTCCCAGCGCGAGACATTGTTCTTTTCTCGCTAGATATAGGAGGTTTTCTCCTTCATTCATGATGGCGGCCCCACCTGTGGGCATTTCAAAGACTTGCTCTTTAGAGCTTGTCCAGGTGATGGCATATTTTTCTTCCCGTGCGGCTTTTGAGAGTAAGCCACCCGTGCTACCACCGAATTTAGGAAGCTGTCCTTTAAGCTCTTCTGCCATGGTATTTTTATTTGCCTCAAAAAAGGTGTTTTAGGGCATCGTAGCACTGAGATCCGCTTTCTTAGATCGGTTGGTAAAGAACTGTAACAATTGCCCTTCCATTGAACAGTGAGCATTGAGCGACGAATCTAGTTTACACTTGACATCAGATTTAAACCAAAAGTGTTGAATATAATGCAGGTTGTCTTTTTTGGTACGCCTCAATTTGCCATCCCTACGCTAGAAAAATTATTGGCTCATCCTGATTTTGAAGTGATTGGGGTGGTCACTCAACCTGACAAACGACGGGGACGGGGAAAGCAGTTAATCCCTTCAGCCATCAAAAAAGTGGCATTAAACCACTATATTCGAGTCTGGCAACCCAAACGGATTAAAAAAGATTTGAATACCCTTGCTGAATTAACAAACCTTCAAGCAGATTGCTTTGTTGTGGTTGCCTATGGACAAATTTTGTCTCAGGAAATTTTGGCAATGCCGAAACTAGGGTGTATCAATGTTCATGGTTCTCTATTGCCCAAATATCGAGGGGCAGCCCCCATTCAATGGAGTTTGTGGAATGGCGATCGCCAAACAGGCATTACTACAATGCTCATGGATCAAGGGATGGATACGGGAGCAATGTTGCTAAAAGCCACTCAAGATATTCATTTATTAGATAATGCTCATCAAGTTGCTACAAAACTTGCAGATCAAGGGGCAGATTTATTAATTGAAACCTTAGAAAAGCTGCCAAGAAAAGACATTCAGCCGATTCCCCAAACTCAAGAAAACGCCACTTATGCCCCGTTAATTCAAAAAGAAGATTATGTGATTGATTGGACAAAATCAGCGATCGCTATTCATAATCAAATTAGAGGATTTTACCCAAATTGTTTCACCAGTTTTCGAGATAATATGTTGAAAATTTTGTCAACAATTCCCTTAAATGAGGTTGCTTTATCTGAACTAGGGTCAGAATTTACTTTTCTAGTTACTCAAGTTCAGTTGTTAGATACTTCAACGGCAAAACCAGGGGAAATTATTAGTTTAATTAAAAACTTTGGCCCAGTAATTAAAACGGGAGAAGGTTGTTTATTATTAAAAGAAATTCAACGATCTGGAAAACGTCCTCAGTCTGGCTGGGATTTAATTAATGGGATGCGTTTAACGATTGGGGAAATTTTAGATTAAATTTTCAGTTCTAGGTTCAAAAAACTGGCAATTTTTACAAGGGCCATCGGGTTTAACAGCACAACGAAAAATTTCTGATTTTGCATTAAAACGGCAATGACTATCTCCGACAACCCAGCGACCTTTTAACAACGTTCTTTCTTTTGGAGGTTGAGTTGTTTGCACATATAAGGCAACTTTTTGTAACTGATAACCACCAATTTTGTATTGATAATGGTGACGACGTTCTAATACGACATAAGTTTTTTCTGCTAACTCCAGATAGTTCCCAGGCTGTGCTATCCAGTCTAATTTTATTTTTCCTAAAGATTGATGTGGGTGAACTAAAATGACTTCTGTGATTAGAGATTCTGTTTCCATACCTCTCGGTTGTATTAGGATTCACATTTGTTTTATGGTAGCGCGATCCCCCCAAAATTCCTGCAACGGCTGACATGATTTTGTCTTTGGAACTTGATGTTATTAGTCTACGTTGCCAGAAAACTGCTATGATACCCAAGGGAATCGGTTCTAGTGGGGAACAGTCACTAGAGGTAACAGGGAAAGTTTGGTGTAAATCCAACGCTGTCCCGCAACTGTAATGAAGCTCAAATCATGGGTCTCTAAGTCAGAATGCCTGCCGATTATTGCAGTCGCATCATTTGTTAGAATTCTATCTGCGAGGTACGGATGAAACTCACATTAATTAGGAATCAGCTAAGCTCTAAGCCGATTATTCCCATAGCATTTTTTTCTCTGTTAACACTAGCACAACCTGTTGCTGCCCATCACCCCTTTGGTGGAACAACGCCCTCGAATTTTTGGGAAGGCTTTTCATCAGGATTAGGTCATCCTATCGTTGGATTAGATCATTTTGCGTTTATCGTTGCCAGTGGATTATTAGGCACAAAGTTTAAGCAGGGCTTTTTAATTCCTGTTGCTTTTATTATCGCTACAATGGCTGGGACAGTAATCCATTTGCAAGAAATTAATTTACCTCAACCAGAATTAATTATTGCTGGTTCTGTTGTTCTTTTCGGTGGTTTATTAATTATTAAAAATTATCAGTTTTTCGCTTCTTATTTCTCGACAATTATTGTGGCAACTCTGGCGATGATTGGGGGGATTTTTCATGGTTATGCTTATGGAGAGGCTATTGTTGGAGCAGAAATGACTCCTTTGTTTGCTTATTTAGTGGGATTTGGGGTTATTCAATTATTAATTTCCTTTGCTGCCTTTCTCTTGGGAAATATGATACTCCAAAGATTCAAAAATAGGGCTGATTTTATTTTGCAAATTGTTGGTGCGGGGATTAGTACGTTGGGATTTTTCTTTTTAGGGGGTGCTTAGAAACTTGTAAAAATCCTAAGTCCGAACTCCGTTGCGAAGCACGGGCTTTGCCCGCCCTCCTAACACCGAACTCACGTAGTGTAGGCAGCTGAGAGAATAGTGGATAGGCGATCGCTTGATTGTCCCGTTTCCTGTGTTTGTTAATCTTCTTGGAAGATTATACCAACTTAAATCTGTTGTTGAACAATTTCTAGCTGACGAGTCTCTAGGGTTGATTGAAACAACTCAGTTGAAAGTGCTTGCTCCACCGGATAGACACCAGGTTTATTCAATTTTCTGGTTAATAGTAACTCAGCAATGCTGCCAGTTCCCAACCCAGTGGCCATCGAAGCACTTTCATGGCTAAAAGTGCTGATATAATGAGTCGTACGACCAGACTGATAGCCTTTCACGTCACAACGCATTGCTACCCCAGTCCCACTAAATCGGTCAGTAACATCAGTCATTAGATGACTTACCCTGGCTAAAAATTCCACTGTTTTAGGGCTACGCAAGACTGCTCCCGGAAGCCAATGAGCCATCGTCCAGGTCGCATGATTATAAAAGTCAGGCACAACCCCAAATTTGGTAATCACACTATTAACAGGGAAAGAATCTTGCAGGGTAATCGCTTCTGGCATATCGTACCAGTAGACATTGGCTTTACCGTAAGGTTCTCCAAACTCTAAAGATTCCCTCTCCGTGTAAGGTTTAATGGTTTGCCAACTACCATCAACCCAAGCTTCAAAAGGGCGTTGTATACCGATAAACGTAGTCCGCATCACCGTTATACCCGCCCCGCCAGAACCAGCTACAATATAGCTCAATTGAATGGTATCAGCCTGATCTAACGCCTCTACTCCTTGACGTACCATACTATTGGAAATGCCAGGGAATACCCCTGTGTTGATAATAGCTGTTACCCCTGCTGCTTCTGCTGCTGAATGTTGTGCCAATGCTCTACGAGTAAAGCTACGTTCGTCGCTGACATCCACATAATTAACGCCTTGCTCAATGCACGTGCGTAAGACATTGGCGTCCCGATAATGAAACGGCCCAGCAGAATGAACCACCAAATCAGCCTTAGATACTGCTGCGTCAACCTGCTGTTGATTAGACAGATCTAACACCTGAAATTGTACCTTAGCCCCCAAACGCTCTAAAATAACCACACTTAATTGCGGGTTACGTCCGGTGATAATTACGTCGGCATTGGTATGATTGAGAATATCTTGAGCGATGCTGCTGCCAATACGTCCACAGCCACCAATGATAAGAACTCGTTGCATAATTTATCGTTGAGATCGACAAGAAAAAGCGCGAATTTTCCTCAAAAACTAGATATAATCCCCGAAACCGACTGACGAAACCCTTCAAACGCCTTTGATAAACCCTTTTGTGACGCAAGAAACGTTCGAGCGCAATTACGGCCAGGCATTCCCGAAATAGACCCTCCTGGATGTGTTCCTGCCCCTGTCAGAAATAACTGGCGAATAGGCGTTTGATAATTAGCAATTTCGGGCAAGGGGCGCAGAAAAACCATTTGCTCTAAGGACATATCTATATGATAGTAATTACCTCGATACGCACCTAATCTTTCTCCCAACTCCGCAGGACTTTCTACCCGACGGGCGATCACCGAATGATTCAGATTAGGAGAATAATCTGCTAGTTTTGCCAACACACGATCGGCTACCTGATTTTTCAGAGCATCTGTCCAACCAGTGCCATTCAGTCCTGTATTTTCGGCACCCGCAATTTGATAAGGCGCAAAAAATTCGATCCATAACGTATGCTTTCCATCCGGTGCCATCGAAGGATCTAACTGAGTCGGCATCACAACGTACATCGAAGGATCTTGATCAGGAATACGACCCCTAGCGGCTTCATGATGGGCCGTTTCTACTTGTTCGACAGAATCGGCAATGAGAATTGACCCGATTAAATAATCATCGCGATGGTCATGGTATTGAAATTTTAGGGGTTCTGATAACGCACAGTCAATCTTGAGAAGGCTTTCGTTATTGTTAATAATTCGCTTATCAACGCGTTGACGGAGATTTGCGTCAGCTTTATTAATATCAGCGGGGTCTACTAAATTCAAAAATAAACGCTTGGCATCAATGTTAGAGATGACTCCACATTTAGCCCGATATTCTTTGTCATTGGCGATTCTAACCCCAACTGCCTTACCATCGTCTACTAAGACCCGCTCTACAGTCTGTTCTGTCAGCACCACCCCGTTATATTGCTGGATACATTTGAGTAGAGCGTCTACTAAAGCCCCTGTACCCCCTCGTGGACGAGCCATCCCGGGATTATGCCGCAATGTCATCATCATTGCTCCGATCGCCAGACTTTTTTGAGAAGGAGCTAACCCTAATTCAGCAGCGAGACGAGCAAGAGGGGCTTTTAGCCAGGGTTCAGTAAACCATTCATCTAAGAGATCTTCGGCACTGGTGAGCATGGTACGCACAAAATCTAAAGCTTTGTTGGGAGTTCCTACGACCTTTAGTACATCTTTAAAGGCATTGATATTATAGTTACTGGCAATGTCAATAATCGACTTAGGCGGCGCATTAAACATGGGAATCAGGGCATTAACGATGTGCTGCCAATAATCAATAAATTGCCGATAACGTTCCGCTTCTTGGGGATTATATTGAGCAATATTAGCGCAGGTTTGGTCAAGGTCGCGATTCCCTAAGAAATACCGTCCGTCAGGATGAGGGCAAAAAACCACTGGATCGCAGTAGAGATACTCTAACCCAAAACGGTTGAGTTCAAGTTCTTTGACAACTGGACTCAAATGAATAAATTCGTGGTCGATCGCACAAAGATTAAACTTAAAACCAGGGGCTTTTTTAGGCATAGCCTCTTCTGTGGTGGCTGCACCGCCAGGCACTTCTCGCTTTTCTAGTACCAGTACCTGGTATCCTGCTTTGAGGAGATAAGCCGCACAGACTAAACCGTTATGGCCGGCACCGATAATGATGACATCAAAAGTTTCCATTTAGTAAGAATAACAAAAGGAAGCGACAAAAACGCCATTCGTAAGGGCGAATAAGCGATCGCCCTTACTCCCAATCTTCTAAGGAACTAACTGAACTGGGAAACCTTGATCCCGCAGCACTTCAGCTGTTCCTCGTCCAGGTTGGTAATTGTAACCCCACTGCCCGTTATCATGGAGAATTTGGGGCGTTAGTAAAACAATTACCTCAGTCCGTTCTGACGTATCGGTTTGACTTCTAAACAAAGCTCCAATTAGAGGTAAATCTCCTAACAAGGGAACCTTACTGGTAAGGGTTTGATCCGCTTCACTAATAATCCCTGATAAGATTAAAGTCTGACCATCTCGGAGGCGAATTAATCCCGATGTTAGTTCCCGACGGTTGAGGAGGAATAAAGTATTTGAGCCACCATCGGCCCCACTGTCAAATTGCTGAGTATCCCCAACTGCTGCAATGGTAGGACTTACAGTTAGGTTAATAAAGCCATTGTCATCAATCTTATCAACGTTAATACTCAAGGTTAAACCAGCATCTTGTAAAACGGGAGTTGTGGTTCTTACCCCACTCAAAGGGTCAACTTTGGTGGTGATATTTTCAATGACTTTCTGAGTCAACTTAACGGTGGCTTCTTGTCCTTCTTGAACCACTAAAGTGGGATCAGTTAATACCTTCGCATTACCACTTTGGATATTGGTTTCAACTTGAGCCAAAAATCGTCTGGGAAATTGGAAGAAACTGGGAAGTCCTGCTGTTGCTGTCGCTAATGTTCCAGGAGTAACTGTGGTGGTTGTGATATTTGTTTCGGGATCAAAGGTTCTTTCAAACAGATCCGGTTCTCCTGGGGTAAAATCAGTAATCCCTGCAATAGTTGGATCCATGGAAACCCCGGCAACGCGGCCAAAAAATTGGGCATCGCTAGGAATACGGATTAAGTTTCCTGCATCGTCAATGAACAATTGTCCACCTCCGCCCCCTGGAACAATAATTGAATCATTAAAATCAAAGAACGTATTACTATCAATCAAAGGGTTAGGAATTACCGGTGGATCTTGAACTCGTCCTGGTGCGCTGTTAATCTCAGTACTATTAACAGGACTGTTTCCCCCAAACCTAAGCACAGCCGCCCCATCATCTTGGACAATAAAAGCATCTCCAGAACCAAAGGAGAAACTACTACTAAAAGATTGATCATTGGTTAAGGTGACATCGACGACTTTTACATTCACCGCCACCTGACGACGACGCGCATCCATCTGGGTTAAGAGAGAGGTGGCAACTTGAACATGACGGGGTTCTCCCACTAAGGTGATGGTATTGAGGCGGTCATCAGAGGAGACTGTCAAACCCGTCAACAGCATGGCAGCAATAGAGCCTTCGGGTTGTTGAGATTGTAAGGATTCGAGTTGTCCAGGGAGTTCCCGCCGCCCAATAACTCGTTGGGTTAAGGGATCGATAATGTCTTCGCTTTGGGTAACTAACCGTTGAAATTCGGCCCCTTGAGACGCTAAAAAGACCCCAGCGTTAGAAGATTTAACCTGGTTAAGACGCAGAGTACGACTGACTAAATTGCGGGCTGCTTGAGGCAATTGGGAACCAACAAAAATAGTCTGCCCTCGACGGTTAGCTTGTAAACCCGAAATCATCAACACAGAGTTAAAAACATCTTGTACGGGTTCATTTTCTAAATCCAAAGAAACCATCGGTTCAGGTGCTGCGTCTTGTCCTTGAGCGTTATCCCCGGCTTGGTCGGTAAAAACTAGGTTCATCCCGGCATAACGAGCTAAGACAGCTAAAACTTCCCTAGCGGGTGCTTGTCGTAACACAAGGCGAGGAACGATCGCAGTACTGCCGAGATCGATTGCACTTGCTCCGGCGTTGATGTTAGAAATAGCCATATCTCCCACAGGAGGCGCGATCGCTCTTGGTAAGGTTGGGGCAACGGGCATAGTCGGTTTCAGGCTATCAGGGGTGGAACTGTCGTTAGATTTGATAATTACATCGGGATTAGGTACTAAAACATCTGGGTTTACTTCCGAAGACCCTGGAACGTTAGGAATGGGTGCATTTGAGGGGGGTGCTTCAAAAGTTTGACCAGGATTTTGTACATTTGAGGGGGAGACTTGAGGGGTTTGCCCAGGGTTTGGTACGTTTGAGGGGGAGACTTGAGGAGCTTGCCCAGGCGGGGGATAAACGGGAGGAGTCGGAGAATAGGTAGGAACTTGAGCCAGAGAAGACTCATTTGGAGAAGTATTTAGCACCTCATCCCATTCTGAAACGGTTTCATCTGTAAATTTTTTGGCGATCTCTGAGGCTAAGTTTATCTCTATCTCAGATGGTTGCAAGGGTTCTATTTCTTGAGTTAAATTTCTAGCAATAGCTGACGCTAAAGTCAAATCAGGCTCAGCGTCAATCAAACCTGCATTCAATTCATCCATGACAGTTTGAGAGTCAAGAATCGTTTCATCAAATGCGAG
>JBCDDV010000063.1:0-8625 GCA_039180145.1 Cyanobacteria bacterium P01_G01_bin.49
CAATGGAATAGGAAATAAACCCGATTTTTGTAATTGATTAGTTAATAATACTTCTAGTTTTTCGAGTCTTGTTGTATCTGGAATAAACTCCATCATCATCTTTCCTCTTGACCGAATTTTCCTATTCTAAGCTAAGGTTTAGCTGATATCGTTTCCTGCCATCACTGATTTGAAAGACTGATTATTAGTAACTGATGTTGCAATTTGGGCGTAAGTTGATCTTCAATCTTGAAGTTGACGTTCAACGATCGCAATATTCCATTCTCCTAACTGACTAGTTTGAAAGGCGACTTTCGTTCCATCCCCTGTAATTGTTGGTTGTCTAACAGAACCACGAACATTTGCACTTAATAATTCTGAGCGTTGTTTGAGGCGATCATATACCATAATATCCGGTTTACCTCGTTCTGTAGAAACGTAAGCAATGTAGCGTCCATCTCTACTTAAAGCGGGTTGATCTTGACTAGAATCTCGACGATTAAGATTTCGCAGAGAAAGTAAACGACGTTGTTGCAAGTCGTATAAATAAATATCTCGGTGTCCTTGACGTTCCGAAGCAAAAGCTAAATATCGTCCATCACCACTATAAGTAGGATATTCTTCAGGAGATTTACTATTGAGGCCTCCTGTGGGAATTTGTGGGGTAATTAGTAGAGGATGATTGCAACCGTTTAAAAGTATTCCAGTTAGTATGATAAATAAGGAAACCGAAGGAAATAGCTTCTTAATTCCGTTTTCTGTTTCCTGTTTTTTGTTTTCAATTAAACTTAGCAATTTTGGGATCAACTCGCTTATACGTTAAATTACAAAAAGGCATCTAAAACAGATGCCTTTTATTTATCAGAATAGTCGAGGATTTACTTGAAACCAACGGCAGCTTGCCAAACAAAGGCTAAGGCCAAAAAGAAAAGGGGAATCGTTGGCAGAACATCTACCAACGGATCAAAAATCTGATAAGCTTCGGGTAATTTTGCTAAAAGCAAGGCTGCTTCCATATCTCTATCTACCTTCTGAACTCTTTTATATTATGGATTACCCAACATCCTACCATAAGATGAATTGCCTCAAACAAATCTATCTATTATCTGTAGGGAATAGATAGGCGAACTTTTTCTTCTGGTTGAGGACGTTCTCGGCGAATATCAATCGCGGGTGAATCGTTTCCCCCAAATAACCTGACTCTAGTTTGGGGTCTTCTTTGTTCTTCTACGCCAACATTGAGGCGACCATTTTCACCAGTAACTCGGACATTGGTTCTACGACGGCGATCATTAGAAAAATCCAATCTCACATCATTACCCAGTTCAACAATTTGAGCTTTGACTGGGGTAGCATTCAGCCAGAGGGGGCTGATTAATAAGCTAGCTACTAGGACTTTACCGACAGAAAATAGCGTCATAGTTACTTTGTCCTCAAACTTAGAAAATTTAGAATAAATAGGAGAAATTTACTCTTCTTAAGAGACTTTGGCCTTAGTTGAAATGCTAGGATTTGAGCAAGCAATCTGCTAAAAATGTACCTGCTAAAATGATGGTTAAAGAAACCAACTCCATAATGTACCTCCTGTTTGAACTAGATAAAAATCTTGACTTTTTTTCCAACTGATGAGTTGGTTTTGTTTCAACATACTTCTAGTTTAAAATATTTGTTACTTTTATTTCTTCACCCAGTTGGATGAGTTTTTATGATTAATTCATATTTATCGTGGCACGCCTTGAATAACAGGACGGATGCCAGTCCCATCGAAGGGGCCAGGATTTCCTCCCCAGTTAAAGTCACTAATTCGTAGACTAAAAGAGCCGACTTTTAAAACCGTGTTATAGCGTAGTAGAACGCTGTAGGTTCGACGACTGTATTCAATAAATAAATCAGTATTAATTTCTTCATCTCTATCAATATTGTAAGCACTTTGAATGCCAACACGAACCGGCCCATAAAGTTGTTGGGTAATTCCCCAAGTTAAGGTTTTGAGATCAGCGAAACGATCAAACAAAAATGGAGAAGGATCGCCTCTTAAGGCTTGACTAAACCTGAGATTAAATCCTGTGTAATCCAGAAAAGGACGGGAGAAATTACCAATTTGTCCTGATAATCCAATGGTTCCCGATAGAGAAGGCTGAGAATCCCCATTTCCGTAAAGACTGCCCACCCCTGTCACGCCTGTAGATAATACCAAAAAGGGAAGCACAGGCGTTGGTGTATATTTTAAACCCTCTTCTGGGGTCGGGGGTAGGGCTTCTCCGGCCCAAAGCAAGAAAGGCTTATTTAAAGATGCAGCCCCTTGAAAACGCATCAGGGTAACCCGATTATCTTCTGAATCGGCTCCTAGTAAACTTTGCTGATCGGTATCAGCATTAACGCTTTGAATTGATCCTTGGTAACTTAGTCGCAGTCCTGAGTCGTCTAAGGGAATTGAGGGAGAAACGAATAATAATCCCGCACTACTGCGAACGGTTTGAAAACCTAACGAACCATTGAAGAGACGCTCACGGTAGTTATATTCAAACCGGAGGTCATAGGGGTTAGCTAAGTCGCCAATACGATGCTGGACAAAGGTTTTTGCTCGTAGACGATCTTCAATGTCGCTGAATTCAAGGCTGGTTAAAGACGTTCTGGCAAATAAAGTAGTGCGGGGATCAAAGGTAGCATTCAACTCACTGACAACACCCAAGGTGGGAGGACTAACCGCATCGATATCGTCTTTGTCTTCAAGAAATAAATCGGTATTGCGATCATCTACCGTTAAACTGTCAGGAAAAAGGCCTTTTTGAAGGTAATATTGAGGCGTAACTTCCCAAGTAACAAAGTCTCGATCAATAACATTGAAGCCCCTTTCTACGAAAAATCCTCCGCGATCGCGGTCGTCATAGCCAAAGGAGATCACGCCTGGTTGGCGATCGCGTCGGTCAATAATCAAGCGATCTTGAGTGGGAAAGGAATTTGCTTGGTCGAGAACCACTCGTGAGTTGGTCAGTTTAACTTCATCAACTAGGGGAGCAATATTGCGATAAGTAGCTGTTTCGGCACGAATCTCGACTTCAGGGGGAGAAAAGGGATCATTGGTCAAACGAGCGTTAGTGGCGCGCCAGCCATCTCCATCAAAATCCATTCGTTCAGCTTCAAAACGAATCCGGTTAATTTGTCCACCACTCCCTTGTCCTGACCCACTCGTATTTTGTAAACCTTCTTCACCAAGGGATAAACCAAAGGAATATTTAATGCCTTCTGAAGTGGTAATACGCTGTAAGGGTTGATTAACGGCAAGGCGTTCATTTAAAGTTTGATTGGGAATTAAATCACTATCAGCAGCACTGGGTAAGCCAGGAGAAAAGTCTTGGCCGGTGGTGGGTTGATAAATTTCTCCGTTGGCATTAAAAACAACGCCGCTATCTTGTACGAAGTAATATTCAAACCGTTCTCCCCGTAGGGTTTGTTCACCGCGATCAAGGACGACATTACCCTCAGCCACCGCAAATTGGTCAGGGAGGTTGATCCAAAGACGATCCGCTAAGAGAATACCATTAGCAAACCTCATGACGACTTTCCCTTCAGCATAGACAACTTCCCGTTCCGTGTCGTATTGCTGGCGGTCTGAGATTAATTCTATAACCCCAACTTCTGTTTCTGGGCTTGACTCAGGAAAAACTTCAAGTTGTCGCTGAGATAAGGGTTGTCCTTGAGTTTGTTGATCAGGATTGGCGGGTAGTTGCAACTCTTTCGGTTTATCCCCTCGTTGCTGAATCACTAAACGATGGGACTGTAAAAGGTTGTGAGCTTTTTGGTTATTGAGTCCAGTAACGGTTTGAGTGGTCGTTTCTGCTTTGAGCGTGGATATTCCAGAAGATTGCTCAGCAGTTGGTTGTTGCTGAGAAGATTCACCAACTGAAATTGGTTTCCCTAAGAGGTTTGCTTTTCCGTCTGAGGGTAGGGGAGATGGCGGCAGGGAATGTGTCGGGATATCTTGGGGATCTGAGAGGTAGAATTCAACAACCTCTGGGGGGGAAGACTGAGACTCTTCTGATGGAGAAACTGACAAGGGTTGACTTTCCGTCCTAACAGAAGTCTGGGACAGCAAAACACTCTGTTGCCTGACGCTGAGTGGTTGCCAATACTCCCGAACTGGAGACGCTGGCAGTTTCCCTTGAGGTTTGGCAACAACCGATTGAATTTGAACAGGTGGATTAGGTGGTTGAACGAATGGGGGCATCTTTTAGATAAAAATCAAGCTCAAAGGTTTAGTGGCTACCTGCAGCGTGACTCAGCAGATGGAGGATGGGGACGAGCCATATCTCGCCCCTATCGTCTCACTCACCTAAGTTAACACAACCTTAATTGCAGCTTACTCAAAGTCTTTCCGGCCAGGATTACGGGTAGGATCACTAGAAAGAAAACCGAAGATAAACAGGGAAATGAATAAAGCAACAACGAGATAAACAGCAATTTTGAGAGTTAGCATCTTATTTAGTTCTCCTTTTCAGAGTCAATTCCGATCACAGATTAAAGGTTTCCTTTCGACTTTAACCTATAAGGGGACATTTGTGGCATCAATGGTTTGATTTTGGCCAAGTAAATCGAAAGGTGCTTCCTTCTCCTCGTTTTGACTCTAATGTAATTTTTCCCCCTTGTCCTTCAACAATTTTTTTGACAATTGATAAACCAACCCCTGTATTTTCAGTTTTATCTCTTGCTTCTAAGGTTTGAAAAATTGTGAATATCTTTTCATGGTATTCAGGGGCAATACCAACCCCATCATCTCTGACTGAAAATTCGTAGGTGTTTTCTAATTCTTTTGCGGCAATGATAACTTTTCCATTAGGTCGATTGTGATGCTTAATACTATTACTAATTAGATTGGCAAATACTTGTTGTAGGGGAAGATAGCTAGTGAAAAATGTAGGCATATTTTCTTGAATTTCAATATCGAATTCTGGGGGATAGGTTAAAGATTCAAGAATATCGTTCAAGAGTTGGTTGATATTTGTTTGTTGAATTTTTGTTTCTATCCTGCCTACGCGGGAATATTGTAGTAATCCATTGATCAAATTTTCTAGACGATGAACTCGTTTCCTTAAGAGTTGCATTTGATAAGTTGTTTCTTCGTCCAATTTGTCTTCTAAATCTTCTTCTAACCATTGAGAAAGATTAGCGATCGCTCTTAAAGGTGCTTTGAGATCATGGGAGGTCACATAAGCAAATTGATCTAACTCTTGATTCCGTTTTTCCAGTTGTGCTGTGGTGGTCAAAAGCAACAGATTGAGGGTTGTTAACTCATTGGCTTTTGTTTGTAGTAAAGCTTCATTTTGCTTGCGTTCAGTGATATCCGTTAAAGTTCCAGAAACACCCAAGATTTCTGATTCATATTCTTTGATATTAAGTTGCGCTTTCATTTCCAACCAGCGAAATTCACCAGATTTAGCTTGACAAGAAAATTCATGAGAAAAAGAGTCTATTTTTTGGGAAATCAAATCATCAAAATGCTGCTTTGCTTCTCGTTTTTTATCTAGATCAAAAATATAATCAAAACAAGAAGTATTTAGACTATCCAAAATACGATATCTAGTAATCTTATGCCAAGCTGGATTGAGAAATATCCAATGTCCTTGACTGTCGGTTTGAAAAATCACTTCATTGATATTATTAATCACGTGACGATATTTTTTGGTGCTAGTAACTAAGTCTTTCTCCGTTTGTTTTTGTTCTGTGATATTTTCAAAAGAAATTCCGACACCTTGGTTGGGTAAAGGAAAGGCTTTTACCGCATACGCTTGCTCTTCTAAATTTTCATCACCATAATAAACCTCATCTAGAATTACTGTTTGTTGTTGCCGCACCACATCAGCATAAGTTTCGACGACACATTTGTGAGGTAAATTTAAGGCATTTGGCAAACAGTCGACCATTAGTTTATTAATATTTTTTTTTCGATCAAGTTTGAGTAATTCAGAGGCTTTGGGGTTAATTTCGACCAAGCGAAAACTCATAATATTACCAAGGTCTTCCAAATACCAAATTGATAAACCGATAGGAATATTATTAACAATATCTTCATAAATTTTTATAGCTTCTTTTGCTTGCCTTTCTCGGATGAGTAAATCATCTTTCAGTTGATTACTCTTTTCTAATTCTAAAGTTCGTTTTTTGACTTTTTCTTCAAGTTTTTGATTAAATTTATGGAGATTAGCTTCTGTTTCTTTGCGTTGGCTAATATCTTGATGAGAACCAATCATTCTGGTTGCAGTTCCTTGGTCATCCCAGGTTGCCATTCCTCGTGCTAAAATCCATCGATAATGATTGTTTTTACAGAGCATTCGGTAGTCAATTGCATATTGGGATGTTTGATGACTGAGGTGATCGTTAAGAGCCTGTTCTACGGTTTCAAGATCTTCAGGATGTACCAGCTTTTTCCAAGATTCATAGGTATTGAGGATCTCTTCGTCTGAATAACCTAACATTTCCTTCAAACGTGGCGACATAAAGGCTTCATTGGTTTGAATATTCCAGTCAAAAATCCCGTCTCCTGTTCCCTTTAAAACTAGTTGCCACCGTTTTTCACTTTCCCGTAGTTGCTCTTCAAGATTTTTTCTTTCTTCAATTTCTTTAGCTAATAATTCATTATTTTTTTCCAATTGTTTTTTACTGGGTAATGCCAGAATTTTAGGCATTAAATAAAAGAGGGCAATCACTGATGCTAAGGATATGATTGCTGTGACAGCACGGATATATCCTGAAACCCAATAATTAGGATGCCATAAAGTCCAAATGTCTATTGAATGGCCGATTCCACATGCTAAAATAAAAGCAGCAAATAGAAAGAAAATCCAATTAAAAGGAATATCTTTACGTTTGTGAGTAATCACTAGCAAAATAAATGGAATCGAAAAGTATGACAGACTAATTATTCCATTGCTGACCACGTTTAATTTTATCAGTTCAGGTTTCCATAAGTAACACATTCCGTGAGGAATAAAGGAAGATGTGTTTAATAAATAGGGAAGCACGGTAACCATAATTTTGGCAATTTGTTCCTAGTATTCTTGGTGCGACGACTTTGATCTCATCGTTAAATGAATGTCTATGTTTATTATCTCCTAAACTTGATAGTTGCTCAAAATAAAAAACGGGTTGACGATTTTAATCGAACCCATTCTCTTGCTATTATTGAGTTATTTTTAGCCTGTTACTAAAAGAATTAAATTACACCTGGCCCCTTACCACCTTCAGTGTTTATTTCCTTTAATTCTTTAGCTCGTTGAATAGCTTCTTCTTCTTGCTGCTCTCGCATATCTCCTGGTTCATTGACATACATTTCAGGTTCAACAGCATAGTTATTCAAAAGTCCTTCTCGACTCATAGTATAACCACCTGTCGTATCAATACTTGCCTCGCCGTCTGGGGTAGATTTGAAGTTTTCTCCTTCTCTTTCTATCCGTGCTGCAGTTTCGGCACTCGTTATATTGCGGTCATAATTAGCTGATTGCTGATTATTTTTATCCGTTTCTTTAGTCATGAATATATCTCCAAAAATGTTAATGTTTACTTTTCAACTGCTTTCTGTTATCTCACCTTGTCTACTTCAGGAACAATATCGGGACGCTCCTTATCTTTCCAACCAGTAGGACGCTTGGAGTTGTACCAAGCAATTGAACCGATAGTAACAGCCGCTAAAAAGCCGACTCCCAGAACAGCGGTTGCTGCAAAGGGAAAATGAGGCGCACTGCTAGAAAGTTCCATAAATATGATCATTGATCAACTAGCCTCCTTAATGGCACTGAACTCCACTGGCTACATCATAGGCAAATCACTTAGTCAGGGTCATCTTTCTAATTTGGTAGTTGTTACTCTATCGAAAGGTAGAAAAAGCAATAATGTTTACACTAAGTCCAGTGGCCATAAGCTACTTATGAGGATAGGCAGAAGGCAAAAAAAGAAATAGAGAAAAATTTAATCCTTAGAAAATTTAAAGAATATTTTAACCTGAGTTCGACATAAGGGAATTTATGGACAACTCATAACCACAAGGGAGTCTCAAACCCCCATTTTCTCATTGAAAAAGCGATGTCAGAACTGGGAGGTTCCCTCCTAGATTATCTGACATCAAGAAATCCTCACTCCGAACACCGAACACCAAACACCTAACTCAGGTTATTTTAAGTGAGCTAATTCGAGTATGCGTTAATGTTGCACTACCAAAATCGAACAATATGCATGATGAATCACATAATTGCTTACACTACCCAAGAATAACTCAGTTAAGCGATTACGACCTCGACGACCCATCACAATCAAATTTACCCCCCATTTCTTGGCCAAAGCGCAAATTTGTTTACTAGGATCTCCATAACTATAATCTACCTCAGTTTTAATGCCTTGTTGGTTAGCTTGTTTTGCTAGTTTATGCAGCCAAGTTTGCAGTTCTTCTAAATTTTCTTGGATTAACTTTTCTTCTAATTCCACCATTTCTGGACTATAAATAGCACCATAACCTGCCATTTCTGAATAAATCGGTAAATCTATTGTTTTTGATGTGGGTTCTTGAATAGCAGAAAAAATGATTAACTGACTATTATTCGCTGATGCTAATTCTAAACTGGTGTCAAAAACTTCAGTATTTTTCTCTAAAAAATC